>CAYTFT010000101.1:0-7760 GCA_964437155.1 uncultured Chitinophagales bacterium
CGATCACACCGGATATATAGTTGCACGGGTTGATGTTTATGGCAATGCAGCAACGGTGAATGTGGATGCTTTACCCGCAGGAATGTATCTTGTTAAAGTGACAACCCGCGACGGGGTATTTGTATCCTCCTTTGTAAAACAATAAATGGTTCAAATAAAAAATACCCGGTTGTTTTAATTGCAGCCGGGTATTTTTTTGTCGTTTTTTTGCAACTTTAATGGATATTCGGATTGTACATCAGGATGGGTAAAATTGCAGCATATACGAAAGCCTTTTTTAATCATGAAAATTATCATGGCTGGTTCAAGGCAAAAAAATATTTTGAAGGCTGGTATTTTAAACTCGTGGATGCATCCGGAGAAAATGCCATTGCGGTTATTCCGGGAATAGCGATGGATGCTGAGGGAAACCGCCAGAGTTTTATTCAGATCCTCGACGGGAAAAAAATCAGCGCTGTCTACCATAAATTCTCTCCTGAAGCATTTATTGCCTCCCCGTCGGCATTCGACATCTGCATGCATGAAAATAATTTTTCTCTGCAGGGATTACATCTTGATCTGCCGGCATGCAATGGCGCAGTAATTTTTTCTGACCACTATTTATGGCCGAAAAAAATCACGGCTCCGGGTATCATGGGCTGGTATAGTTTTGTTCCGTTCATGGAATGTTATCATCAGGTGGTGAGCATGGATTTTACCCTCAGCGGCACATTAAATATTGACGAAATGCCTGTTGATTTTACCGGCGGGAGAGGATATATCGAAAAAGACTGGGGACGATCATTCCCTTCGTCATGGATATGGATGCAGAGCAATCATTTTTCTGAAAGCCGCACATCCTTCAAATTATCTGTCGCAAAAATTCCCTGGCTCAGCGGTGCATTTGTCGGTTTTATCTGCGCCTTTCTGCTCGATAACCGGTTGATCCGCTTTGCAACCTATACCGGTGCCCGGCTGAAAAAAGTGGAAATGGGTGAACATACAACCGACATTATCCTTGAAGATAAAAATTATATCCTCTCTGTTACCGCAACAAAAGCGGAAGGCGCTGAACTCGCTTCGCCGGTGCTGGGTTTGATGGAAGGGCGGGTAAAGGAAAGTATGTCGGCACTTATTAACATCACACTTACCGACAAAAATCAAAATCAAATTATTTTTAATGATACCGGCCGACATGCCGGTCTCGAGATAGCGGGGAATACATCAGAATTGCTGAACTTTGACTGAATTTATGCGCACCATCGGATTGATCTTCTTTTTTATCCCCTTTCATTTGATTGCACAGGACAGTACTGTTTACAGCCAGTTTCGTTTCACGGTTATAGATATGTTCGGTAAACAAATGACACCGGAGGTGATCACTGCTAAAGTGGACGAAGTTTTTTACACCGACACTTCGAAGCAGGGACTTGATTATGTTTTTACAAAACTGGATTATTCGGTAAAGGACAGTTGCTGGGTACTGCACCAGGATGATCCGTTCGGATATAATTACCGTATCGATATTTACCGTAACTCCGATACTATTGACCGTGCATTTCTGGAAAAAAGAAAAATGACCATCATTTATAAGGGATATGATCCCGACGATAAATCCGGTTGTCTAAATTGTATCTGTAATGATATTCCGTTTGCCGCCGGTGCATTCACGATTGATATTCCAAAACGCATCGAATCCTGGATGTATATCCGTTCACTTGAAATCAACGTAAAAAATAAACCCGTTGAATTCAAGGATATTTCTCCAATACAGAACTGGATGTTTCGCGAAGTAAAATAAAATGGCCCTTCCTGCTCATTGATCTGCCGGTAAACCATTGTTCGATAAGAAAATCCAATAAAAAGAATGTAATTTCGTTTCCCTTCCGGTAAAAAGGGCAATACATGCATCTGCAAATATTTACGTGGATTCAATCCTTATTATTTTTGATGGCTGCGCCGGAAACGCATCCGGCTGCTTCCTCTGTTGCTGCAGAAGCAATTGCCACCCCTGAATTTCTTACCGGTAAGAATAATTATTACACCGACTCGAATTTTATTGAAATTCCCGCGAACCAGGCTTACCGCACAAAAATGTATCTCCTCCGCGATACCTATACTGCCTTCAGCAGGATGTATCAGGATGCAAAAAAGGAGGGTGTTGATCTGAAGATCATGTCGGCATCCCGCACTTTCGAAGAGCAACAATGGATATGGGAAGATAAATGGAAAAAGAACAAGCAAGTCTATCCCACGGAGGAGGGGCGTGCAACCTTTATCATGCAATTCAGTGCGATGCCCGGCACCAGCAGACATCACTGGGGTACGGAAATAGACCTCAATTCAACCTCGGAATCGTATTTCGAAACCGCTTACGGCAAAAAGGTCTATGCCTGGCTGCAACTCAACGCCTGTAATTACGGGTTTTGCCAGACCTACGACCTGATGGGGCTGGCCCGGGACAAAGGGTATCAGGAAGAAAAATGGCACTGGAGCTATTTTCCTCTCAGCAATCCCTTTCTTGTAAAGTATCGCGAAACGGTTACATACAGCCATATCAAAGGCTTTTCGGGCGCAGAAACGGCTGAACCGCTGGAGGTGATCGCCAACTACGTCCTTTCGGTAAGCACGGATTGCGGCCTTTAAATTTTGTGTGCGGATTGCATTTTTTTAGTATCTTTGGCTTTCATTGAGTTCTTTAAGTGTGTTCATTGCTGCAGTTTATCTGTCCGGTTTTTGGACTTCTCTATTTGAAACTCATATTATTTTTATTTAACAAACATCTAAACAATGAACATTTACGTTTCAGGATTGAGTTTCAAACTCAACGATGCCGATCTCAGGCAGCTTTTTGAAGAATACGGTGAAGTATCTTCAGCAAAAATCATCATGGACAAATTTACAGGACGCAGCCGTGGATTCGGTTTCGTAGAAATGGGCGATGAGGATGGCCAGAAAGCTATCGATGCGCTCAACGAAACAGAAGTTGACGGAAAAGTAATTGGTGTTTCAGTAGCGCGCCCGCGTGAAGAAAGACCAAAAGGAAACTTTAACCGCGGCGGTGGCGGCGGTGGCTTCAACAAAGGCGGTGGCCGCGGTAACCGTGATGGCGGTGGAGGCTATGGTAAAAAGGATTTTAACCGTTGGTAATAAAATACTTTTATATAAAGATCCGGTTCATTGAGCCGGATTTTTTTTTGCCCGACGCCCTGTTAAGTATATTTTCAATTTCCTTTATCAGCGGCTTTAAGGCGATTACAATTAAAAAATATTATTCTACGCTTAATATACATCAAGGAAACTACTACACGCTTATTGTTGAATAATTATCATTTAATATATAATAAGAAGTTGCATGAAGAACATGATATTAAATGGAAATTTATCTGCATGAATTTACAGACGGAAAAATTTATCCATCAAATAAGGACGCATTTATCTGTATGCAGAATTTAATAATGCATAATACCGCATGCATTTAGAATGCAGTTAATTTCCCAAACGCTAATTTTTCACGAGAATGCCGTGTTTCCTGTTGCCATTTTCCTGCGTGATAATAAAACCATAGATTCCCGGTGACCAGTCGGTTGCCGGAATAGTGGTTATTCCATTAAAATTCACGCAGGCAATTTTTTGAGACTCCATGTTGAAAACTGAAACACAGGTTGGTGAATTTGTCGAAGCACTAAAACAAATATTATTTTGAAATGGATTTGGGCTTATTTTAAATGCAGGGGTCTCCTGCGTTTCCCATCCGACGGGAAAACAATTTGGCGCTGATTCGGGTAACTGGTCCGCGGTGTATAATCTGATATCATCCAGTATCAACTCAGTACTCTCATAACTGATATGACCCCAGTTTGTAAATCGAATGGTGCAGGAAGTGCCAGTAGCTATGAATTCGATCAGATATCTTCGACCGGTAGCATCAGGAGGTGCAGTTGACGGACACCGGAGAAACGTTCTTCCAAATCCGATATCAATTGCAAATAATCCGTCATTCACCCAGGGAGCGGGATTTTCTCCACCTGTCCAGAATTCAAGCACATAATAATTTCCTGCAACCAAACCACTCACCGTTTGTTGCAGGCTTATTCCGCTGGTATCGCCGTAATCCGGCGTATTCACCGGATATCCGTCAGGTATCCCGGCAGTCTGACATTCATGCTGTATTAAACAGGCAGTATCGGATTCTGTTCCCGCACAGGCCAGACAATAGTCATTGCCAAAATAAGCGGCAAGTAAACCATCTGGGACAACTGTCGCCAAGCTATCACCCATGCTGGCATACGTATAATTTCCTCCTCCCGTACATAACCAGCCGCTGATATCGCACGCATATTCGAGAGAGCCCGGACAAAAAACTTCGTGCAAACCACAGCCATCCTCAAAACTTCCGTTATAGACCATATTTTCTGCTTCCGGCGAGATAGCGGCAGTCTGATCGAAACAATAAATACACAATACCTGAGACTCTGCCTGAAGGGCAGCAATTAATCCTGTGAGTAAAAGACAGATCGTTCGTTTCATGGTTTTGATAACCGGCAAACAGTTATTCCAAATATACTGCTTCCTGCATATTACCTGTCTGATTTCAAATCGTTGGCTTAAGTGCGCTGAAACCATTGTAAATCTTTATTTACATGAGCTGCCTGCAGTATGATAAATTTATTTCCCTGCTTACAATTTCTTAATATTGTTGGTCTAATTACAGCCAGTCAATGAGATCAAACTTCCTCACGGCAACTATTACTCTGATAAGTTGCCTTTCACTCAATGCGCAAACATTCAATTCCACCGTCAATCAGGTGATCCCCGATGACGGAACCGATATTTCGTTCACGATGAATGTGAGCGGATTGCCCGCCGTAATTGACGGATCATTTGGTCTCGAAACCGTATGCGTGAATCTGGATCATACCTGGGATTCTGACCTCGAAGTAAAACTGATCGCACCCGATGGAACCACCGTGCTTTTATTTACCGGTATCGGTGGCGACGGCGATAATTTTAATGCAACCTGCTTAAATAATGATGCACTAACACCCATCGCCTCCGGCACCGCTCCTTTTACAGGAGAATGGCAACCAATGGGCGATCTCGGACTCATCAATAACGGACAAAATCCAAACGGGATATGGACGCTCCATATTTATGATACATATGCATTTGCAGATATCGGATTTATCTATGCATGGAATATCACCTTCGGAACAAGCCCTGCAATGCCTTTTACTTTTGAGTCCTCCACGTTACCGATCGTATTGATTGATACACATGGAGCGGAAATTTATAATGAGCCGAAAACGGAAGCAGATATGTTTATTATCGATAACGGCGCCGGCGAATTAAATCATCCCACTGATACCGTATTTGCTTATGCAGGAAAAATATTAACGGAACTCCAGGGATTTACAGGACCATGGTATCCGAAAAAGAATTATGATTTTGATCTTGTGAATGATGATCTCATTGAAATTGACACTTCGTTACTTGGAATGCCCGCTGAAAATGATTACATATTCAAAGCGGAATATCTGGATCTGAGCCTGATGAAAAATTGCCTCACGTATGAACTCGCACGCAGAATGGGTCGCTATGCACCCCGCACAAAATATTGCGAACTGATGGTGAATGGCGAATATATGGGCGTTTATTCTCTAACTGAAAAAATCAAACGCGACAACAACAGAGTGGATATTGATAAACTCGATCCCGATGATATTGCAGGTGATTCACTGTCGGGTGGATATATTATTGAAATAAATGAAAATTATTCTCCCAACGACTGGAACAGCATCTATCCTCCGATAAATGAAGCAACCTGCGGCTGGCCCGTTGCCTATAAAATGGTGTATCCGCAAATTGACAGCATCGCACCGGAGCAACTGGCATATATTCATAATTATGTCGACAGTTTTGAAAATGCATTGCATGGAACTGATTTTCTGGATACAATAAATGGGTACAGAGGACTGATCAACGTAAAATCATTTATTGATTTCATGATCGTAAATGAATTCAGTTCGAATTATGACAGTTACGGACGCAGTACGTTTTTATATAAAGAAAATGATAACGACGGCGGGCAATTAAATATCGGACCGCCATGGGATTACGACCGTGCCTATGCACCCTGGAATACGGAGGGCTGGGTTTGGGAGATAACACATCCTGCATGGCCGTTTCCCTTCTGGTGGAGTAAATTCAGGGAAGATCCTGAATGGGTGGATGAAGTATATTGCCGGTGGACCTCGTTGCGCGAAAGTGTATTGAGTGATGAAGCTTTTCATTCCATTATTGATTCAGTGGAGGTATTACTCGAAGAACCTGCCTCCCGGAATTTTGATAAATGGGCCGAACTTGCAGTAACCGATTATGCTGCACAGGCTGAGGCTATGCGTGATTTTGTGGATGCACGACTTGCATGGATAGATGCCGCACTCGAGCCGGATTATGTTTCTCCGCCGGATGCATCTTTTACTGCAACGCAGGTTGCAACGTATACCTGGGATTTTAATGCCGGTGCAACGGATGCAGATTATGTATGGGATTTTGGTGATGGTACTGCATCAACACTCAAAGCACCGGAACATATATATCCAACATACGGCACTTATAATGTTACGCTTACGGTTGAGCAGTACTACGGATGCAGATCTGTCTCTTCTGCAGTAATAGAAGTGCCGGTGGAAATTCAGGAGAATAGTAAAAATATATGTTTCGCTTACCCGAATCCATTTGATAACATCATCACAATTGCATTACCTCCGGGAGATCAGGTATGTGAGATCAATATTTTAAATGCATTGGGAGAGGTGGTTGTGAAACAAAGGTCTGCACCCGGTGAAATTGTACCTGTATCCACACGCGCATTGCCGGCAGGAAGTTATTTCATAAGAATATGGGATGGCGATGAAAATTATTTTCAGGCAGTCGTGAAGAAATAATTTATTCTTCCACCTTTTTATATTTTGTGCCGATATAATCCACGAAATCAGGTTCCAGTCCCTGCTGCCGGATAATGGTCTGCATTTGTGCACGATGATGGATCGAATGATAATTTAACTGCAGCGGGATGTCTTTTAATTGTGCAGTATAGGTTGCATTTCCGATACCGATCCATTGCACATATGCATCGAGTTCAGCCTCTGTTTTTGTTTGCAGAAATTGTATCCAGTTTTCTGTGCTGCGGTTCCATTCTTTTTCAAGATCGTGCAGAGCATATACGGGTGTCCACCAGTCCAGTGAAGAAACACCGGGATAACATTGTAACCGGTCGAGCCATTTATACTGGCAGTTGATCAGATGGCTGAATAAACGAATACAGGTATGCTGATCGGGCAACAGAGCGATCTTTTGTAATACCATTTTGTTGGCATAGGAATTATACCCGAAAGTTTCGATAAGATAATTGCGTGTTTCCATGATCCTGAAATTTTACGTGAGTGAAATGTTTGCTGTATCAGTAGCTCTGACCCGCTGTCAAAAATAAAAAAAACCGCCCGTTGAGGCGGCTTTTTTACGATGAATTATCGATAAGATTTATCCCACTTCCACGTCGCAGAATTTTTCGTAAGCACCGATGAGATCATTTGCGATCATCATGGCATTGCGTCCTTCTATCTGGTGGCGCTCGATAAAATGAACGAGCTTACCATTTTTAAAAAGGGCGATACTGGGTGACGAAGGCGGATAGGGGAGTGTAAACCTTCTTGCTTCAGCCACTGCTTCTGTATCGAAACCTGCGAATACCGTTGCAAGATGATCGGGTTTCTTCT
>CAYTFT010000102.1:0-7745 GCA_964437155.1 uncultured Chitinophagales bacterium
AAGTTCCAGATGAGTACGTTTACCACGCATCTCTTTAATGATACGTTTTAGTACGTCGAGTTTTGATTTTATTTCCGGATTGCGTTCTTCCGAGCCGCCTACCGCGATCAGTTTCCCTGCTGGCACCATATACGATAATAACCGCAGCAAATATATCAGTAATGGATGAGCCCTCTACCCTACATATCCACAGGCTTCCGGCACTTGTGGCTATTTCGTTTTCAATTGCACTGCGCATTAAATACCGGACCCTTCGGATAATTCCTTAACCGAGAGATCGCATAATTGAATGAAATGCTTGAGTGCAGGCAGAAAATCGTTTTCTTTTTCGATCAGCATTTCCACTTCAACGGCTGCCGTAAGCGCAGTCTGCATCCCCATCATTTTACAGTGTGCTTTCATGGTATGCACCGTCAATTTGATGGTGCCAATATCATTCTCCGCAATTGCCGACTTTAATTTTACCAGATTGGACGATGTTTTTTGAAGATAAATGCCGATATATTTTTCCATTGCAACTTTATCCCCTTCCGTAAATTGTTTCAGAAATGTAAGATCGGTGACTTTATCCTGCGGAATTATATAGTTTTTTGTGTCCCGCTTAATTTTACCCACTTTGATTTCGCGTCCTGTAATATCGGCGACTGCTTTTAATAACTGCAGTACTTTAAACGGCTTCGGCACGTAGGCATTCATGCCCGCCTTTTTACACCGGTCGAGATCGGTTCGCAATACGCTGGCAGTTAATGCAATCACCGGAATTTCTTTTTTCGGTGCATCAAAATGTTCACGGATATATTGTGTGGCCTCAAATCCGTTCATTTCAGGCATTTGCACATCCATTAAAATAAGATCATATGCATTGGCAGATAATTTTTCAATAGCCTCTTTTCCATTTACTGCCGTATCAATAAATATATCTGCTTTTGAAAGCAAGGTGTCTTTCGCCACAATACGGTTGTATTCATTATCGTCGACGAGCAAAATCCGCAGACCATTGAGTGATGAAGCATCGATGCTCCCATCCAGAGCCGATTGCGCTTCGATATTTTCGGCCGATCCTTTCTTATACAGAAGCATGAAAGTAAATGTGGTTCCTGATCCTTCTTCACTTTCGACTGAAATATTTCCGCCCTGCAATTCGATGAGTTGTTTCGAAATGGATAATCCCAAACCGGTGCCACCATATTTTCTAGAGTCGGAGGATTGTGCCTGTTTGAAACTTTCAAATACGGAACCCAGTTTGCCGGCAGGAATGCCTATCCCTGTATCGGTTACACTAAAGACAACGGAAATGAATGCATCCGTGTCAGCAATTGTATAATTTACCGCCGGCGATACCTTCAATTCAACAGACCCATTGTCAGTAAACTTGATCGCATTTCCGCAGATATTGATCAGAATTTGTTTCAGGCGATACGGATCACCTTTCAAAATATCCGGCACCTGCTTGTCGACATACGAAATAAACTGAAGACCTTTTTCATCGGCTTTTATGCGTAATGTCTGCATTACCTGATTTACAGTATCACCCAGTGAAAAATCAATTTCCTCCAGTTCCAGTTTCCCTGCCTCCACTTTACTGATATCCAGAATATCATTGATGATATGCAATAAAGTATCGGATGACTTTTGTATAGCTGTTAAATATTTTTCCTGTTCAGGGAGATGTTTTTTATCCAATAATAATTCTGTCATTCCGCTTACTGCATTCATCGGTGTACGGATCTCATGGCTCATATTAGCCAGAAACTGCTGTTTAAACTTTTCACTCTGTTCGGCGCGGTCCTTTGCAAGCGTCAGTTCATGTGTTCTTTCCTGAACAGTATTTTCCAATGCGATTTTCTGACGACGCAGGGTATTCGTGCGCATTCTTATCATGAAATAAACAAGTGCAGCGGCGAACAGGATCAAAAGTACCCTGAACCAGACGGCAAGCCAGAAGGGTGTGGCAATATGTATTTCCATCACACGGAGATCCAACTGATCACCGGTGATACGATTTACCGCTTTCACCTCAAATGTATATGTGCCCGGATCAAGATTCGTATAATTTGCCGATCGCTCATCTGTCTTTTTCCATATATCAGAATAACCGGTCAGGCGATAATAATAATCCACCTTATTCTTGTCGCTATAAGCGAGTGCAATAAAATCGATCTGAATATCGGTTTGATCATATTTCAGTGATAATGCTGACCGTTCAAAGGAAGGAATGGAATCAATAAGTACTTTACCATTAATATAAATGTTTGTAAAATAAACCGGGGCATGCATAGTTGCTGCTGAGATCCGGTCAGGGCGAATACGGTTAAATCCGGAAATTCCTCCGAAGTATAATGATCCATCCGTATCCTTGAATGAACTGCCTCTGTTGAATCGTAAATTCTGTAATCCGTCATTCAGATCGAAGGAACGAATGATATTTGTTTTGGTATATAATACAGCCAGACCGTTTACCCATGATGCGACCCAGACATTGTCATCATCATCCACCTGCAGTGTTGCGATATATTCGAAGGGCAGACCATCCTCCAGATGCCAGGCTGTGAACTTTTGCGTTTGCGGATCATATTTATTCAATCCCCTTTTCGTCCCGATCCAGATATTGCCTTTCGAATCACCAACTATCCCGGTTACATTATCATTACTAAGTGAACCCGGATCATCTTCATCATGTCGGAAATGGCTGATATCAAAATCCTTCAGTCTGATCCTGTCGACGCCTGTACCTAACTCACTGCGAAATGTATTTATACCGTCTGAGAGTCCCGACCATAAATATCCCTGATCATCAATAAATAAAGAACTGATCTGATTATTCGAAATAGAATTCGGATCATCAGGATCGTGCAGATATCTTTTTACTTCGCCTGTGTTCAGATCCACCATGGATAATCCTCCTCCCATCCATCCGATCCATACATGCGAAGAATCCTGAAATGCAAGTGCCCCGGCATTCGGAGAAAGATTGAATACTGTATCACCCGGGGTAGCCAGCCGCAGGGTCGTCTTTTTTTTCAGGTCCACTAAATAAACACCCTGGGATTGTGTTCCTGCAATGAAACGATGATCATCCAGTGCAAGCGATCCATAAATAAAATTCACAAAATTTTTATTCGTCACATCGAGCGGAGCGAATTGACGGGTGAGTGTATCAAATAACCATGTGCCGCCACCATCCGAACCTAAAACGATCTTTGATCCCACCCTGCAGAAACTGTAAATATTATCATGCTGATTAAAATGATCTTCAGGAAACTGATTGAACATTTCTATTTCCTGCTTCTGCGGATCGTACACGCTGATACCGCGTGAAGTGCCGATCCATATCAGGTGGTCACTGCTTTCATAAACGGACATACAATGACCCCAGGTGAGCCCCATAGGATCGTTTCCTTTAAATGGCGTTATGACAAGCGATGTGTCTTCCTGATGGTAAAATGCGAGTCCGTTATATGCATTTGTTGCATAAGGCAGCCCGAGGATGATCTTGCCGTCGTGTGTCCGGATAATGGTATTTGATCCGCCGCCGGCAATAGGCGGAGGATGTGTTTTGTCACCTGCGGGATATGCAATTTCACTTTTATAATTATACACAAACACGCCGATATCACCGGTTGTAATTATTGTACTGTCATTTAATGAAAGGATGCTGGATAATGTTGTGTTGAGCCGGAATGCATTTCCCTGTTGAATAAGCATATTCGTTTTTGCATCCAGAGAGCAGCGATAAATTCCCAGTCCCACTGCAGAACCTACCCAGTAAAAACCATCACTATATTTGATATAATTAATTCCGACGGATAAAATTTTATCGAATGCACTCGTGTTGCCCCGTATACGGGAAAATTTTTTTATTGAAGAATCATACCTGATCACTCCTTCTTCAGTAGCAATTAATAATTGATTATTCTCATTTTCCGTAATTCTGTAAATAAGTAATTTATGATGGAGAAAACTGGTGTCTCTTACATTATCAAACCAGGAAGTAAAACGGCCGGCTGCATACTGATAGCAATTCAGTCCGGCTGAAGTGGCCACCCAGATATTACCGGAATAGTCCCGGAAAAGGTCGTTGATATTGTCGTTGGATAATCCTGAACTATCCAGCGTACCGCCCCGCAAAACCCGGAACTGATATGCATCATATATATTGATACCTTCCTCTGTTCCAAACCATAGAAATCCATACTTGTCTTCTGTAATTGCCCGGATATTATTGCTGGATAATCCGTTGGCAGTGGTGAGGTGCCGGAAACGCAATGCATTCTGAGACTGCAATGCAGATTGTGTCAGGCACAGCCATAGAATCGCTATGAGAAAACGGTAGCGCATGTGGACTTTGGATATTAAAACTAATGAAAGGCGGCAAATGAAAGGTTATAAAGCATCAATCACCGCATCCACTTCCTTAAATGCATCGGGCCCTTTGATCACATACCGTTCGGCACCGTGTGCAATAGTCTGCAGAGCAACGCCATACCGCTCCTGGCTCGACAGCATGATCACGTGCACATCCTTGTCGAGTTTGCGGATGACATCCAGAATCTGCAGTCCGTTGAGCGCATCTTTAAATTCGGAATTGAGAAAAAAATCAAGGACGATTATATCCGGGTGATTATGCAGAAGTTCCTTGACACAGTCTTCACCGGTATTAAATGCAGTGACCGTATGCATGGGATTTTTTGCGAGATGATCCTTGAGCATGTTAGCGAATAATTCATCATCGTCAACAACAAATATTTTTTTTGGATGGTCCTTGTGCATTTCTATTGATGTTACGGGTTTGCTGATCTCTTTGATACCTGTTGGCAAATATATGGGTTTCAGGGGAAAGATGGATGCCTGCTCAATATCCGTCATTGCGAGGCAAGCACCTATTCCAGGTGCGTGCCGTGGCAATCATATGCCCTAATACTGAAATTCCTTTTATAGTTATTATATCGAAGCGGATAGCAAGGTTTCCCGAGGGGGTCCGGGTTCATCAAAATACCTATCTTAGCACAAAACGAAAACCGAATGAAGATCCTGTCCACCGCCGTGATGAAGGGGCCGAATTACTGGAGTATCCGCCGCCATAAACTGATCGTGATGAAACTCGACCTGGAGGAACTCGAGGACCTGCCGACGAATAAGATCCCAGGCTTCAGGGAACGGCTGGAACAGATCCTGCCCACGCTCTATGAACACCGCTGCAGCGAAGATTTTGCCGGTGGTTTTTTTCACCGCGTGGATGAAGGCACCTGGATGGGACATGTAGTGGAACATGTTGCCCTTGAACTGCAGACACTTGCAGGATTGGATACAGGTTTCGGGCGCACGCGCAGTACAAATAAAAAGGGAATCTATAATGTCGTGTATTCATACCTCGAGCAGCAGACCGGTATTTATGCAGGGGAAATTGCAGTGGAATTATGCGAGACAATTGTAAAGGGTGAGTTTTTTGATATTGCTCCGCATATTCAGAAAATGAAAGAGATACGCGAGCGTGAGCGGCTCGGTCCTTCCACCGGAAGCATCGTGGAGGAAGCGATCAAAAGAGATATTCCCTTTATCCGTTTAAATAAACGTTCACTCGTGCAGCTGGGATGGGGAATTAATCAGCGGAGAATTCAGGCAACCATTGCAAGCACTACTTCGAATATCGCGGTAGAAATTGCATGTGATAAAGAAGAAACGAAAAATTTATTACAGCAATTAAATATTCCTGTTGCGAAAGGAGGTTCTGCATACGATGAAGAAGATCTAGAAGTAATTATTAAACGCATCGGATATCCGATCGTAATTAAACCGATTGACGGCAATCACGGACGCGGTTCAACGATGAATATTCAGAACTGGGAGGATGCTGTTATTGCGCTGAAAAAATCAAAAGAAATTTCACGATGGGCAATTGTGGAACAATATATTGTCGGATTTGATTACCGCCTGCTTGTGATCAATTATCAATTCGTTTCTGCTGCGCTGAGAAAACCTGCTGCTGTTTTCGGAGACGGGAAACATACGGTGAAAGAACTGATCGATGAAGTAAATAAAGATCCGCGCAGAGGGTACGGACATGAAAATGTGCTGACAAGTATTAAGCTCGATGATCATACGATGCGGTTGCTCGAGAAAATGGGAATGGATGAAAATTCAATTCCGAAAGCAGGCGAAGAATTGTTTCTGAAATCAACAGCGAACTTATCTACCGGAGGAACTGCAACCGATGTTACGGATATTGTGCATCCGTATAATATTTTCACTGCAGAGCGGATTGCGCGCACGATCGGACTCGATATTTGCGGCATTGATATTATGAGTCCGGATATTTCGGTGCCGATGACAGAAAATCGTGGTGTTGTGCTCGAAGTAAATGCTGCCCCCGGGTTCCGCATGCATCTCGCACCCAGCGAAGGTATCGGCCGCAATGTGGCTGAACCGGTGGTGGATATGCTGTTTCCGCAACATGCACAGGGACGCATTCCCATTGTGGGCATTACCGGCACAAACGGGAAAACAACTACAACGAGATTGTGTGCGCATATTGCAAAAACAATGGGATATAAAGTGGGCTTCACTACCAGCGACGGAATTTATATTCAAAACCGCATGCTTGAAAAAGGTGATTGCACGGGTCCGCTCTCCACGAAATTTGTTTTGATGGATCCCACCGTTGATTATGCCGTACTGGAATGTGCGCGTGGCGGAATATTAAAAGCAGGACTCGGATTTGATAAATGTGATTATGCGATCGTTACAAATGTAACTGCCGACCATATCGGATTAAAAGATATTGATACGGTTGAGGAGATGGCGAAGGTGAAATCTGTTTTGCCGGAGACGGTGCACAAAAACGGATATGCGATATTAAATGCGGATGATGATCTTGTTTTCAATATGCGGAAAAACCTGGAGTGTAAGATCGCATTATTTTCGATGGATGAAAATAATCCGCGTATAAAAGAACACTGCGAAAAAGGCGGCGTATGTGCAGTGCTTGAAGACGGATGGATCACCATTTTAAAAGGCAACTGGAAACTGCGCGTGGAAAAAGTCGTGAATATTCCGCTTACGTTTGACGGGAAGGCAATTTTTATGATCCAGAATATTTTACCGGCTACATTATGCGGATATCTGCAGAATTTTAAGATCGAGGAAATTAAACTCGCGTTGCAGACATTTATTCCGGGACCTGCCACAACGCCGGGCCGCATGAATGTTTTCAAATTCAGGAATTTTGAAGTGCTGGTGGATTTCGCACATAACCCCGACGGGTTTGAGGCGATCTCCAAATACCTTGAAAAGGTTCCCATGTCGCCGAAGGTTGGGCTTATTGCAGCTACCGGCGACAGGCGCGATGATGATATTCGTGAATTAGGGCGCATTGCGGCGCGCACGTTTGATGAGATCGTTATCCGCCAGGATAAAAATCTGCGTGGCCGCACCGATGAAGAAATTATGAATCTCCTGAAGGAAGGAATTTATGAAGTGAAACCCGATCATACTGTTACCTGCATCAATCCCGAGAAGGAAAGTATTAAATTCGTAATTGAAAATGCGAAAAAGGGAAGTCATATCACCATCTGCAGCGATGTGATCGCAGAAGCGCTCGATCTTGTGATGCAATACAAAGAGAAGGATGATAATTTTGAATTCAATAAAGAGGAGATCCCGAATTTGCATAATGAGGGTGCAAAGGCGGGGTGATGTAAAAGTTTTAGGATAGATGATATTAAAAGAAGCGGACGCTTCAGGTATTT
>CAYTFT010000103.1:0-7724 GCA_964437155.1 uncultured Chitinophagales bacterium
CCATTAAAATACCTGTTCCCAACACCATTCCGGCGAACAAAGCAAATGGAATGGAAGGTTTGATCCATTCGGTGTACCGTTTTGTCCAGATACCTGCAAAAGCAAATGCGAACGGTATGGTGATGGATGCAAATCCGCAGAATAAAACCGGCGGATGTATCACCATCCAGTAATTCTGCAGCAATGCGTTAAGTCCGCGGCCATCAGGAATAAAACGCATATAATCCTGAAATAAAAATACAGGGTCACCGGTGAGTTTATCTTTTAATAAAAGGAAAGGAGAATTTCCTATATGCAGATCCTTTGTAATATAAATGCCCAGTAAAAAAGAAAGTAAAAATATCTGCATTAAACTGACGATGGACATTACCGGAGCTTCCCAGTTTTTTACGCGCCAGATAATAATTGATCCTAATACCACATGCCAGAAACTCCATAATAAGAAACTCCCCTCCTGGCCTTCCCAGAAACAGGATAGTATATATTTTTTTTGCAGATCGGTGGAGGAATGTGCCCATACATAATGATATTCGAAATGATGACCGAATATCATGATGAACATTGTAACCACAATACCGACAACGCTGATTGCATGTACAATAAAAAAGCTGCGGCCGATGGATTTGTATTTACTGCCTGTAATGGTATCGGTATTTCTGACCGATAAGAAATAATAAACAGCGGAAAATAAAGCTGCGATAAATGCGATAATTACGAAAAGATGACCGATCTGTCCGAATAGCGGATTTACGATCTGTTCAGTGTGCTGATGCGAGATTTCACCCATTCCTTATTGCTTTTGAATCTCGGTTTGCTGATATTTGGAAGGGCATTTTACGAGCATATCTTTGGCATAGAAGGTTTCCTCTTTCATAGCACCGGTGAGTACTATCTGATCACTTTTTTCAAAGTCTCGCGGCATATCATCAAAACAAACAACATTCACTTCCTTGCCATTGCGATCCAGCAGAGTAAAAGAAAAGGAATTCGCATCTTTCGACGGGTCATAATTTACCGGTTTTTCCTTTACCAGAGTGCCAATCAGCTGCACCTCCTCTCCTTCTTTTATACGGGCATCTGCATAGCTGGAATACGAGGCTACCTTGCCGAGTTTGGAGGCAAATACACCAATACAAATGGCAACCAGAAATAAGACGATTATATGCGATTTCTTCACTTTATTAAGGTTTGTAAACTGATAATGCAAAATTAGAGGAAAATGTTCGTGTTTTAGTGCGGAAGATGTTAAGGATACGAAGGTTCTCTGCTGCACAAGGCGCTATTATTTCGTATGCCAGGCCTTGCCGCCTTCAATAAATCGCGGTATCTTTACAGTCTGATGATGCATTTTCTTGATATGAATCTCGATTTCCTTGACCATCACCGTGGTAAAGGTTTCTGATTTGCCGACATCTCCGGCTGTGGATTTTTTTTAATCCCTCTCAATCCTTTTTTTTAACGTGTTTAATTTTACTACTATGTTAACTACCCATAATTTAACAGAAAAAACACTTTCCTATATCACAAGGGAAGAACAATTTGGTGCACATAATTATCATCCCGTTCCGGTGGTGATCGACCATGCAAGTGGCGTGTATATGTATGATGTGGACGGAAAAAGATATTACGACTTCCTGTCCGCTTACAGTGCCGTGAACCAGGGGCATTGCCACCCGAAGATCATCGAGGCAATGACAACGCAGGCACAGCGTCTGACACTTACAAGCCGCGCATTTCACAATAATATGCTCGGCGTTTTTGAGGAATACATGCACTCCGTTTTCGGATATGACAAGTTGTTGCCGATGAATTCCGGTGCGGAAGCTGTGGAGACAGCATTGAAATTCTGCCGCCGCTGGGGTTATGATGTGAAAGGCATAGAACCAAATAAAGCGAAGATCATAGTTTGTGAAGGGAATTTTCACGGACGGACAACCGGGATCATTTCCTTCAGTTCAGATCCTGATTCAACAACAGGATTCGGCCCGTTCATTCCCGGATATATCACGATACCTTATAACGACCTCACTGCACTTGGCAAAGCGCTGGAAGATAAAAATGTAGCCGGCTTCCTTGTGGAACCTATTCAGGGCGAAGCGGGTGTTAATGTGCCTGCCGATGGATATTTATCCTCCGCCTATGAAATGTGCAAAGCTGCGGGTGTTTTGTTTATTGCAGACGAGATACAGACCGGACTTGCACGCACGGGAAAAATGCTGTGCTGCGATCATGAAAATGTAAGACCGGATCTCCTCATTTTGGGTAAAGCATTAAGCGGCGGAACCATGCCTGTGAGCGCAGTGCTTGGCGACGATGCGATCATGCTTACCATCAAACACGGAGAACATGGTTCCACATTTGGCGGAAATCCGCTTGCCTGCGCCGTTGCTATCGCTTCAATAAAAGTACTGCTCGATGAAAAACTTGCAGACAATGCCGATCAGATGGGAAAATTATTACGCAGCGAATTGCAAAAACTGAACAGCGATTATATTAAAGTTATCCGTGGAAAAGGGTTGCTCAATGCAATTGTGGTAGAAGAAAATCGCAATGGAAAAACCGCATGGGATTTTTGTCTTGCTTTAAAGGAAAACGGATTACTTGCCAAGCCAACGCATGGCGATAAAATAAGGTTTGCACCGCCTTTGATCATTAATGCCGGGCAGATTATGGAATGTGTGGGGATAATTAAGAAAACGATCGATGATTTCTGCCAGAGTCCCGCTTATTGATTAATTAGTTAAGCATATTTTCAGGACGGAGACTTCGGCGGGAATACAATGCGATCATTGAATGCTGATATTAAATATCTCACCCGATTTAAGATAAAACGTAAGCATTCCTGATATCTGATTCTGTGCAACTGTTCCGTCAAAAACAAATTGTTTTACAGCGGGTGGCACAGAACTGCCGTCTTTATCGGGGGTGAATACAATATTTACTTTCCAGCCATCGAGTTGTGAAGAATAGGAATATTCTCCAAACGTTTGTTTTCTGAAAGTATTTTCCGCAGGCATTTTAGAATAAAATTCGACACCGGCATCCCTGAAGCCGATCTGTTTAACTTCCTGACTCGTATTCATGCCGATATTAAATGTTACTACGAGAAAAAAATCTTTCAGGCAAATTTGTCCCCCGTAACAATCGGTTGGAACATCAATATAAAAATCGCGCGTAGTATAGAGGAGGTCCGGATTTGTTCTTTTAAATGTTGTATCCGGATCTGTGTCTGCTGCAAAAGCTATGGGAACTGATCCAACGAGAAGGATCATGAGATTCAGCATTCTTCTTTTCATACAAGTTATTTTCCTCCCTAAACGAAATATCGTACCGCAATATTACACCGGCATCGGGATGCGACGCAAACATTTATGAACAGGGGAATACAGTTTGTGCAGAGAAAAAATCATTCTTCCGGTTCTGCATCGGGTTCACCTGCGAAAGCTCCGCGTTTGATGAAATAGCGAATGGCAGGACCTGCGATCATGATCGTCACGAATGTCATAACTACCAGCGCAACAAATATCTGGTCGGTAATTAATCCGGCGTTCAATGCAATGAGCCCGAGTACGATCTCCTGCGATCCTCTTGCATTCATACCGAAACCGATTGCGAGTGATTCATTTCTGGAAAATTTCCCGAGCATACCACCTAAAAATCCGCCTGATAATTTCCCGAGCACAGAAATAAGCAATACAAAAGCAATGATGGGTCCGTTAAAATTCTCAATGAAATTTACTCTGAAGCCGATGGAGACAAAAAATAAAGGTGCAAATATATAGGTGACGATATCATGCAGCATCTCGCGGTTTTTATGACTGAAATGCTCAGAATCCCCCACAGCAATACCCACGAGAAATGCACCGAATATTGCATGCAAACCGAGCCATTCGGTAAAAATGGATCCGAGGATACAAAAAATTATGGCGACGGAAAGTGTGCCGCCGCCCCGCGATAAATATCTGTTGGAAAAAATAAAAATGAGATGGATCATGCGCCGCCCGACTGTTAGAATAAATGTGGCAAACCCGATCACCATGAACATGACCTGCCATCCCTGAAAGTTCCCGTCATTTTCGAGATTGGCAACACTCACTACCAGGGAAAACAACATCCATCCGATAAAATCATCGATCATGGCTGCGGTCATCATCAGATTACCGAACTTACTTTTGATCATATCGATATCGATCAGAATTTTAGCAAGAACGGATAGGGCCGTGATGGATAATGCGGTACCCATGAACAGAGAAGATGCAAATTCATCCTCAACACCATCGGGAAATAACTGATCGGTCATAAAACGCGAGGCAACAAAGCCAACAATGAATGGAATTGCTATTCCCGATAAACTGATCGCCGCCGCTGCGTTGGCTTTTTCTCTGATCGTTTTCAGATTTATCTCCTGACCTGCTACAAATAATAACAACAGGATGCCGATCCTCGCAAGGCCGTCAAATGCGATCCCGGCATTTTTGGGATCCACAAAAAAAGACTGATAAAATTCAGGTGCTACGATCTGTAAACAGGACGGACCGAGTAAAATACCGGCTGTGAGTTCACCCATCACCTGCGGCAGTTTCAGTTTCCTGAAAAATTCACCCATGAGGCGTCCCGCCAATAACAAAGTGGCTACCAGCAGCAGAAATGACAATACCTCGTCAGACGGTAGTCTGGCCATAATTTCAGATGGGTAAAATCCTAAAAAACGGGTTTATTGTTCTGCAATTCAACGGATCCTGCAAAGAAAAACCGCATAACGGTTCCTAATCGGCACAAATCTACACATCTATTAAACTACTCGAACTCCGCCAAAGCTATGACTTAAAGTGCTGATTTTCAAAACGGGAAAGCGGCCTTACGACAGCGATTATGCATTTCCTTTTTTATAATCTGCAAGGAACTGCGCAAGTCCTATATCGGTGAGCGGATGTTTGAAAAGACCCATGATCGAACTCAGCGGGCAGGTAACAACATCGGCACCCACCTCGGCACATCGCACAATGTGGAGCGGATTTCGGATGGATGCAGCCAATACTTCTGTTTCAAATCCGTAGGTTCTGTAAATATGGACGATCTGTTCAATAAGCACGATACCGTCCCAGCTCATATCATCAATACGGCCAATAAACGGTGAGAGGTAGGTGGCACCGGCCTTTGCGGCCAGAATTGCCTGCCCGGCTGAAAAAACGAGCGTGCAATTTGTGCGTATCCCGTTATCTGTGCACCATTTGATCGCCTTCACACCTTCTTTGATCATCGGGATCTTCACAACAATATTCGGATGCAAAGCAGATAATTCTTTTGCCTCGCGCACCATTCCGTCAAAATCAACAGAAATTACCTCGGCACTTATGTCACCATCCACAATATTGCAGATATCAACATAATGCTTTTTAATATTATCGGCACCGGTGATGCCAACCTTTGCCATGAGGGAAGGATTTGTGGTAACGCCATCCAGAATGCCTAATGCAGCTGCTTCCTTTATCTCGTTCAGATCGGCAGTATCAATAAAAAATTTCATAACAGAATTGGTTTTGTTGGTTGATTTTCAGATTGCAAAAATAGGCGATGGGCCCGAAAAATGAATGCAGAACATGTTAATAAGCATCAGAAGAGGGAGAGAAAAAAAATGGGCAAGTTGCTTACATCGCACCGCTACGACCACCTACCCTTGCTCCGGTCAAGGCCTGGGGGATTCAGCAGGAGCTGGTCGTATAAGACTTGCCCGGTGCAAAGATAAGCGGTGAATAGCTAGTTTCTAAGCATTGAGAAAATTAATCCGGTAATTAATTGTGTAGCCGGTTAAATCCTCCGGCATAAGCTGTTTTCAGCACCCTGTGTGTAAGCGGCACAAACCTTATTTTTGCAAGGTCAACAACGACAATCATTCATGGATATTGAATTCAACAAAAACGAAGATGCACTCAAGAGGCTGGTTTCGGCAATGAAACTACGGCAGGCGAAAGTGCATGAAGGTGGTGGTAAAAAAGCGATCGAAAAACTGCATGAAAAGGGAAAGCTGCATGCGCGTGAAAGAATTAAATTGTTGTTCGATAAGGATAAACCATGTATCGAGATCGGCACATTCACCGGTTATGATATGTATGCTGAACACGGCGGTTGCCCTTCCGGAGGCGTTGTTGTGAAGATCGGATATGTGGAAGGCCGCCAGTGTATTGTTGTTGCAAATGATGCCACTGTAAAAGCCGGTGCATGGTTTCCGATTACCGGTAAGAAAAATCTGCGTGCACAGGAAATTTCCATCGAAAATAAAATTCCGATCATTTATCTGGTTGACAGCGCCGGCGTGTATTTACCCATGCAGGATGAAATTTTTCCTGATAAAGAAAATTTCGGCCGCATTTTCAGAAATAATGCCATCATGAGTTCGATGGGAATTACACAGATCGCCGCCATTATGGGAAGCTGTGTTGCCGGTGGCGCTTATTTACCGATCATGAGTGATGAAGCACTCATCGTAAAAAACACAGGCAGTATCTTTCTTGCGGGGCCCTATCTTGTGAAAGCAGCGATCGGAGAAGATATTGATGCCGAAACATTAGGCGGGGCGCTCACCACTACAGAACTCAGCGGTATTTGTGATTATGCAATGGATGATGATGCTGCGTGTCTGAAACAAATTCGTTCGCTCATACATAAAACAGGATCTTATACCAAGGCTGGATTTGACCGCATCTCTCCTGCTGCGCCTGCATTGAATGAGGAAGATATTTATGGACTCATTCCGGAAGATATTTCCAAACAATATGATATGCTGGAAATTATCAAACGCCTGACGGATAATTCGGAATTTGATGAATATAAAGCGGCATATGGCAAAACAATTATTTGCGGATACGGTCGTGTCGACGGATGGAGCGTTGGTATTGTCGCAAACCAGCGCAAGGTTGTGAAAAATAAAAAAGGTGAATTACAAATAGGCGGTGTGATCTATAATGACAGTGCTGATAAAGCTGCCCGTTTTATCATGAACTGTAATCAGAAAAAAATTCCGCTTTTATTTCTGCAGGATGTTACCGGATTTATGGTAGGCAGCAAAAGCGAACATGCAGGCATTATTAAAGATGGAGCGAAACTCGTGAATGCAGTTGCAAATTCCATCGTCCCGAAATTTACCGTGATCATAGGCAACAGTTATGGCGCAGGTAATTATGCAATGTGCGGCAAAGCCTATGATCCGCGGCTGATCGTTGCATGGCCTTCTGCAAAAATTGCCGTTATGGGTGGTGCGCAGGCTGCAAAAACATTATTGCAAATTCAGGTGGCGGGATTAAAAGCAAAAGGGGAAGAAATTACACCTGAAAAAGAAAGCGAATTACTGAAACGCATCTCTGATCATTATAATGAAACAACAGATCCATATTATGGTGCCGCACGATTATGGGTGGACGGAATCATTGATCCGCTGGAGACAAGAAAATGGGTGAGCATGGGCATAGAAATGGCCGATCATAACCCTGTTACGGCAACATTCAGCACCGGTGTTATTCAGGTTTAATCTTCCTGTTTCGGAGGCAATACTACGGCGATCAATCAGCACAACATGAGAATTACAACAACGATTTTATTTTTCTTCTTTTGTGTTGCAGGATTTACACAATCCTATAATATTATTCCTCAACCTGTCTCCATTCAGCCGCATCCGGGCTATTTTACATTTAATCCCACAACCTATTTTCTGCCGGCTGATTTCAGGT
>CAYTFT010000104.1:0-7719 GCA_964437155.1 uncultured Chitinophagales bacterium
GTATCCTGATCCCGTAACAGGAAATTCAATTACAGTGCATTTTAATCTTGCTGCCGACAGTCATCCTATATTTAAATTATTTGACGGCGGGGGACGTCCCGTATTGGCAGAAGATATCGGTTCTTATACAGCAGGTTCCCATACATATGCCATTACACTTTCAGATAATGTGGCTAACGGAATTTATTATTTAAGTATGTATTGCAACGGTGTGCAAAACACAATTAAAATTCTTGTGATCAGGTAACAATACAGATCGTTCTTTCCTGTGCCTGATCATCATTTTTGATCATTTGTTCTTACAGCAGAGTTGGTTTTCCGGCTCTGCTGTTTCTTTTGTGACAAAGGATCAACTTACTTCTTAAATTCTATTCAAACTGTTTAAATTCTTTGTAAACAGGTGCGACAGCCTTTTTGTGTAATTTATTTTTACGGCTGCAAAACAATAAACATGAAGAAAAATTCAATACTCAGATCAGGGCTTGTTGTGTTGGTTTTCTGTTCCGTTACAGGACGGCTACAGGCGCAAACCACTTCCGATGCCGTTATGATGAAGCCGGGTGAAATCTGCCTGGATGTAAATTATTCCCACAGTGCATGGGACCATTATTGGGAAGGCGATTCGCTCCGCGACAATGGTAATATCGGCACACTTACAACCCATAACATAAGCGGTATGTTCATGCTCGGTATTGTCAACCGGATCAATTTACTGGGTGCATTACCGTATGTAATTACAAGTCCGAGCGGCGGCGTAGTTGCCGGTGATAAAGGCATTCAGGATGCTGGCATTTTTGTGAAAGCCGAAGCGCTGAACAAAAAACTCGGCCCCGGAACGTTTAAAATTCTTGCGAGCGCCGGTGTAGGATTACCTGCCGGCAATTATGCATGTGAAAGTGCATTCGCGATCGGTTTAGGTTGCCCGGATGGGATTTTCAGAGGTATTTTCCATTATGATTTCGATATGGGCGCTTATGTTCGGGCAGACGGTGCTTATCATTTGCGCGGGACATCAACTCTGCAACGCACGTATTATTTTACTACTGAAGGTTATTACTCAAATGAAATTGATATGCCGAATGCGTATGATTATAATATTACTGCAGGATATATTACAAAAAATAAACACTTTAAGGCGGAAGCTGCACTTTCTAATTTTAATACGCTTGGCGGATTTGATATTCGTCGTCAGGACATGGGTTTCCCAAGCAACGATATTGAAATGATGACGATAGGAGTGAATGCAGATTATTACGATCTCCTCATCAAAGGACTTGCTGTACATTTCAAATCCGGTTATACATTATCCGGAAGAAATACCGGTCAGGCAACCATGCTCAGCGGTGGCGTCAGTTATCAATTTCCGCTATGGCAGAAAAAAGAATCTTCAGGCAATTGAACTCACCTCAAAGAAAAATGAAAATGAAAAATTATACAGGCAAAATAGCATTATTATCGCTGATCACAACCGGAGTTATGATCACGCAATCCTGCGAAAAAGAAATTCCTACCTACACCAAATTTGAATCCTATACATATGCATCCAATGATGAAGATGCAGGTAACTGGGTGCCGATTTTATTAACGGGCGGTGCTGATACAGCAATTGCTGCACCCGCAGATGTTACGTCTGCTGAATATCTGGATGAATTAAATGAGGTAAAAGGTTACAACGGATCATTATCTGCCGACGAGCAGGAAGCTGTTGATTACTGGGGCAACAACACAGTGATCAGATGGCTCGAGATCGCAGAAGAATTATCTGCAAAATATAATCTGGCACCATCACCAACGGCTGATGATACGTATGGTGTGCCAAGCTCTGCTACCCCCGGAACATATCCCTATTTTCCATTCGCACATCCGCCGTATACCTGCCGCGCATTAGCATATCTTGCTGCGGCTCAATATGATGCACTGGTTACGGCATGGCATTATAAATACACATATAATCGCCAGGCACCATATAAAGTGGATGGGTCGATCACACCGGAATATCCGGATAATAATCTTCCATCCTATCCGTCTGAAGATGCAACCATCGCAGAAGTTTCTTCAGAGATGCTGAAATTTTTATTCCCGCTGGAAGTAGATTATTTAAATCAGAAAGCACAGGAATGCCGTGACTCCAGAAAATGGGCAGGTATGAATGTAGAAAGTGATCTTGTTGCAGGCGATGCGATCGGCGGATTTGTTTTCAGAAAATTCAAAGGAAGAGCCGCGAACGACAGTATGAAATTCGCACAGGTGGATGCTGCAACTTATGCAGGATTTGAATCTGCTGCTGATGCTTTGTGGGGCGGACAATGGCCGCATTGGGAAAATCTGGAAGTGCCGCAGCGTCCTGTTGGTATTACTCCTAAATTCGGACATGTTACACCGTGGTGGATCCCGTCTGTTGAAGCCGTTCGTCCCGGACCGCCTCCTGCAATGAATTCACAGGAATATAAAGATGCTGAAGAAGAATTGATCGGATATACTGACCACCTTACAACAGATCAGAGAAATCTTGCGTATCAGTGGGGCGATGGATTCAGCACCTATACACCTGCAGGACACTGGAATAAAATTGCAACAGATTATGCGATCAGCTATCGCTCTAATCCTGTTAGAACTGCACGTATGTTCGCTTATTTAAATACAGCCATGGAAGATGCCGGTATCAGTTGCTGGGATACAAAATATTATTATATGTATCCGCGTCCTCCACAGGCAAACAGTGAAATTCTAACCTTGTTTGGTTTACCGAATTTCCCTTCTTATACCTCCGGACATAGTACATTTTCTGCCGCAGCAGCAGAGGTGCTGGGATATATTTTCCCTGCCGAAGCCGGACTTTTTGATCAGTATGCATTAGATGCATCGAATTCAAGAAAGTATGCACGTATTCACTTCAGTTTTGATTGCACTGCCGGGTTACAGACAGGAACAACAATCGGAGAGTATGCGGTTGCAAGGGCAGAAGCAGATGGTGCGGATTGATGTAAACTTGATTCTCATTAATAATGGACAGCTTCCGAATGGAGGCTGTTTTTTTTTAATTTTATATCTGCATGACCGACCATTGGGTAACGATTTACACATTTACATATCCGCATGAGGCATATGTGATCAGGGGAAAACTTGAAAGTGAAGGCATAGACTGTATGCTGAAGGATGAACTCACCATTCAGATCGATAATTTTTATTCGAATGCATTGAATGGTGTCAAATTGCAGGTGCCGGAAGAACATGCTGAAGCAGCTAAGATGATCATGAAAGAAGCAGGTTATGTTTTTGATGAGGGTGCCATTCCTTCAAAATATTTGCTCCGGATAAAAACTTTTACAGATAAAATTCCCCTCTTCAATAAAATTGATTTTTTCTGGCGATTGCTTTTTATGCTTACAGTAGCAATAGCTGTGATTTTAATTATTTTCTATTTTTTGAATTCCCGATATCTATATTTAATTAGTGTTTATGAAACAGGAATTGGAGGTCATTTGTCCGTATTGCGGTTCTGATAATTGCTACAAAACGCGCAAACCCGGCTGGGTGACGGGCATCATTATCCTCACATTCGGAGTTCCGATCCTGTTCCCTTCACAGTATATGCATTGCTTTGATTGCGGCAAGGATTTCAAAATAAAAAGAAACGGATAACGATCACATTTTTTCAGGCGTTTCCATTCCCAGTAACTGCAATCCTTTTTTAAGAATGGAACTGATATGGGCTGCAATCTCTGCGCGCAAGTGGAGTTTCTCCATGCTTTCCGCTTTTAATATGGAATATTCCGCATAAAAAGTATTGAACTTTTTTGCCAGCGCGTAAATGTAATTGGCAATATCGGCGGGAGAATAATTTTCGGCAGCAGTTTGTATTACCGCAGGAAATTGATGCATTAATACCACGAGATCTTTCTCTGCAGGCAACAGTGATGTAAATGTAATTTTTGGTTTTTCACCCGGTAGCTGCCGGTATTTTTGTAAAACGCTCCGTATGCGCGCATAGGTATACTGGATAAACGGCCCTGTATTTCCCTGCAGGTCGATCGACTCTTTCGGATTAAACAACATGCGTTTTTTGGGATCGACCTTCAGCATAAAATATTTTAATGCGGCTAACCCGATCTGCTGTGCAAGTTTATTTTTTTCCTCTGCACTGAAATCTGCTGATTTATCCGATGCATTTAGAAATGCCGCTGCTTCCTCTTTCATTTCAGCGATCAGCTCATCTGCATCCACCACATTGCCCTCGCGGCTTTTCATTTTTCCTTCCGGGAGATCAACCATTCCGTAATTGAGATGATAAATACCATCGGCATAGGGTTCATGCAGCTTTTGCAGAACAAGTTTTAAAACCTTAAAATGATAGTCCTGTTCGTTTGCAACAACATAAACAGATGTATCCATTTTAAAATCGTTATAACGCGCCCTTGCTACGCCGATATCCTGCGTGATGTAAACGCTGGTCCCGTCGGCGCGTAATAACACCTTCTGATCCAGGCCCTCATTTGTGAGGTCCACCCAGATACTGCCGTCGTCTTTTTTAAAAAAAATATCTTTTTTCAAACCCTCCATCACCATTTCCCTTCCATGGAGGTAATATTCACTTTCCCTGTATTCCTTTTCGAAATCAATACCGATGGCAGCATAGGTTTCCGCAAATCCTGCATATACCCAGTTATTCATGGTGTTCCACAGTGACAGAATTTCCGGATCGCCCGCTTCCCATTTTTGCAGCATATCAACTGCCTCAAGATATACTTGTGCTTTTTTTTCTGCGATTTCTTTTGATTCACCTGCATCCGTTAAATTCTTTACTTCAGCATCAAATATTTTTGCATATTCGACATAATAATGCCCGACAAAATGATCGCCTTTAATACCTGAAGTTGCCGGGGTTGAATTATTTCCCTTCCGCCGGTAAGCAACCATACTTTTGCAGATCGCAATGCCGCGGTCGTTGAGAATATTTACTTTATGTACCGAGTGACCCGCAGCTTCCAGAATATTCGCCATGGAATATCCAAGCAGCACATTCCGGATATGCCCGAGATGCAGCGGTTTGTTCGTGTTTGGCCCGCAGTATTCAAGTACAATATTTTTTTTGCCGGAGGATAATGTGCCAAAATGCGGATTTGATTGGATTGTATTAAATATCTGCAACCAGAATGCATCCGTAAATACAATATTTAAAAATCCTTTGACTACGTTAAATGACCGGAAATCTTTCGATCGTGACAGCAATGCATTTCCGATCTCCTGTCCGGTGAGTTCCGGATTTTTGCGGCTTAATTTTACAAATGGGAAAATAACAACAGTGAGTTCCCCTTCAAATTCTCCGGGTGTCTGATCAATTTTTACCGGTAATGTCGCAGCAGCATCGCCATACAGCATACACGCAGAAGCAATTACTTCCTGCTTCAGCATTTCTTCAGGAGAGATCATAATCTTTTTTCCAGTTCGGTTGTAAATTGTTCGAGTATCTCCAATGCGATCTCTGCCATTATATTTTTCTTATTATCGAGTGTGGGATTTATTTCCGTAATTTCCATGCAACATACCTTTTCCTGTTTTGCAAGGCCGCTCATCAATTGAAACGCTTCACTTTCATAGAGCCCGCTTTTTACCGGTGTTCCTGTTCCCCTCGATACATTCGCATCCATACTGTCTACATCAAATGAAACATAAATGCGGTCGCAATGACTCAGCTTTTTCATGGCATCGTCTATTACAAACTGAATTCCGGTTTCCCGCATTTTTTGAACAGAATAAATTTTGACGTTATTTTTTTTCAGAATGAATTTCTCGGCTTTTTCAAGATCGCGGAGTGCAATATAGGTGAGGTCTTTAAAAGTAATTTTTGGAGAGATACCCCCGATCTTTTTCAGTTTTTCCCAGGCTTCTATCGTTTTCTTCTCCGGCTGGTTGATCTGACATACTTTATTGTCGAGCGCCGTAGCAGTGGCCAGCGGCATGCCATGGAGATTTCCGGAAGGAGTTGTATAGGGTGAATGCAGATCGGCATGCGCGTCGATCCAGATCACACCCAGCGTTTCTTTCGGATACGCCATCTTTAATCCGGCAATCGTACCACCTGCATTGCTGTGGTCACCTGAAATGATGATCGGAAATTCTTTTTTCTTGACCGTATCCATTACCAGTTCGGCGATTTTGTTGTATAACTCGACGATGAACTGAATCTTTACAGAATAC
Organism: uncultured Chitinophagales bacterium; assembly: GCA_964437155.1. Classification (GTDB taxonomy): domain Bacteria; phylum Bacteroidota; class Bacteroidia; order Chitinophagales; family BACL12; genus UBA7236. The sequence continues at coordinate 6,199 of CAYTFT010000104.1, forward strand.
GCTGTTTCAATATCGTCGAGCACCTCGTCGTTGTTGCTTTGCAGGATCACCGGCGGATGTTCCTTGAAGTACCGGCTGCCTTTGGTCCATGCTGCAACACGGATGGCATCGAAACCGAGTCCGGCGCCACGGGTACCGGCTCCTAATTCACTGTTGACCGAGATAACTTTTACGCGTTTCATACAGGCAAAGTTATTATTTTTGTGCGGCAAGAAAAATTTATCATTGAATCGTCAAAACAGCACTACTGAAAATTGAAAAACACCTACCTTGACCTCATCCAGCAAACATTCTATTTTCCGCAGGATGGATTCGAAGTGAAAAATAATTATTTATACTTCAATGGCATTCCGCTAAAGGAACTGATTGATGAATTTGATACGCCGATGCGTATTACCTATCTGCCCAAAATATCGGAGAATATCCAGCGGGCAAAAAAGTATTTCAACGATGCCATCTCTAAGATCAATTATCCGGGCACCTATAATTATTGTTATTGCACAAAAAGCTCGCATTTTGCACACGTGCTCATCGAGGCGCTGAAAAATGATATTTACCTGGAGACATCCTCTGCATTCGATATTGATATAATTGAGAAATTATATCTCAATAAAATGATCACGAAGGACACGCTTATCGTTTGCAACGGATTTAAAACAAAAGTGTATACCCAGCGCATCAGCAAACTGGCAAATCTTGATTTTAATATTATGCCGGTGCTCGACAATATGGAAGAGCTGGATGCATATGAAAATACGATTATTTATGATTGCGACCTTGCCATCCGTATCGCATCGGAGGAGCAGCCGGAATTTCAGTTGTATACTTCAAGACTCGGCATTCGCTATCGTGAAATAAAGGATTTTTATACCAATAAAATAAAACCGAATCCGAAATTTAAACTGAAGATGCTGCATTTTTTCATCAACAGCGGAATTAAGGATAATATTTATTACTGGAACGAATTATCCAAATCACTTAAAGTATATACCGAATTAAAAAGGATCTGTCCCGAGCTTGATTCCTTAAATATCGGCGGGGGATGGCCCTTCCGAAATTCACTCGGTTTTGAGTATGATTATGCGTATATGGCAGAAGAAATTCTGACGAAAATTAAATCAACCTGTGAAGAAGAAAATGTACCCTGCCCGAATATATTTACGGAGTTCGGCAGTTTTACCGTTGCTGAAAGCGGCGCATTCATTTTTCAGGTGCTCGCAGAAAAAAGACAGAACGACAGCGAACGCTGGTATATGATCGATAATTCGCTTATGACAACAATGCCCGATGCATGGGGTATCAATTCGAAATTTATATTATTGCCGGTGAATAAATGGGGGAATGAGGTGCAGCGGATCAATATCGGCGGACTCAGTTGCGACCAGATGGATTATTATAATTCGGAGGCGCATACAAATGAATTATATCTTCCGCTCATCAATAATCAGGAACCCTTGTATATTGGATTTTTTCATACCGGGGCCTACCAGGAAAGTATTTCCGGTTATGGAGGAACAAAAC
>CAYTFT010000105.1:0-7706 GCA_964437155.1 uncultured Chitinophagales bacterium
TGGTGGCGAGCACATTAAAGATCAGGTTGCCTCCGTATTTTACAAGAAACGGATTGCCGGGCCAGAGATAATGCTGCGCGATACCATTTGTATCGAGAAAGTAAAATAACATCCCTAACAGGAAAAAAATAAAGTAGAGATAGATATGCTGGCGCACAGAGAAATAAATTGCGAGAGAATAAAATATCAATGCGAAAAGAATTCCGTAGAATATGCCGTAAAAAATATTTTCTGCAGCAATGGATCGCCATAATGCTTCAGCGTTGCTGATCTCCACATGGTATTTTCCCTTCAGGGCATAAAAATCGTCACGCGTAACTCTGAATAAAAGTGTAGCCGTATCCATCGCATTAACTGAAATGCCATACCCCGGATATTCGGTTGCATGACCGCTGATATGATATCCGGTGCGATATAATTCGCGTGATGTATCTCCTTCTGCAATAAATACAATTATGGAATCGCTGTTTTGTAGATGCAAAAAATATTTCTGCATGGAGTTGCCTGTATTAGCAATTTGCAGCTTTCCCCAGAATACCAGCGGAGGATGGTCCTGCAGCATATTCTGTGTGATCTTATTTTCTGTAAATTTCGCTGCATATTTACCTCCGGCAATTTCTGTAATGGTATATTGCGCATTACTGTCGGTGAGTATGGATATTTTATCACTGATATCTTCTCTTACGGAAGCAATGTTCCCGGCCGGATAAACAATATTTCCCGTGCACCATTGTATGCCGGTGAAAAGTGTGAGTGTCCATGTGAGAAGCAAATTTTTCATGGAGTAAGCGGCAGCCGTATTTCAAAATTGGTGAATTCTCCTTCCACACTTGTAATGTGCATGCTTCCGCCATGTCCCTTAATGATCTCATGGCTGATGCTTAATCCAAGCCCGGTGCCTTCGCCGGGGCGTTTAGTTGTAAAAAACGGCTCAAATATTTTATCCTTAATTGCATCAGGGATACCTTTTCCGTTATCTCTGATGGAAATGAACAGCATGTTCTTTTCTTTTCCGGATTTAACTACAACGGTGGGGACGTAGCCATTCCCTGCAGTGCCGGCTTTTTCAAACACAGCATAAAATGCATTATTAAATAAATTCAGAAGCACACGGCCGAAATCCTGGGTGATAATATTCACTTCGGGAATATTCAGATCGGGCTGCAGATCGATCGTGCAATTAAATGTGGGATGCGAAGAGCGCATACCATGATAGGAGAGACGGATATATTCCTCGCAAAGATTATTTATATCAGTGGGTTGTTTTTCACCTGCCTGATCGCGGCTATGCTGCAGCATATTGCGGATTATGCTGTCGGCGCGTTTCCCATGTTCATTTATTTTGGCGAGATTTAATTTCAGGTCGGTGAGAATTTCATTTCTTTCTTCATCAGAATCTGCAAGTGCAAGGTCATCGATCAGTCCATTGCTTAATGCCGAAAAATTATTTACAAAATTCAGGGGATTTTTTATCTCATGTGCAATTCCAGCAGTAAGAGCACCTAATGAGGCGAGTTTTTCCTGCTGTATTAATTGTTGCTTGGTTTGCTGCAATACCTGCTCACCTTTTTTATTGCGCTGCCTTTCCCGGAATAAAAGAAATGTAAGTATGCTGATAATACCACCTGCGATGAGCAAAATGGCGGTTACACCGGTTTGCACTTTTGCCTCAGCAGTTTCAGGTGTTGCAGATGCAGATATTTCTGCGCCGGAAACATTTTCCGCAAGTATAAACAGCATCATAGATAAGCATATCGCTTTGGGTAATTGCAGTGTTGCGCGGGTCACAAACATTTTCTTGTCCATCAGTCTGCCGTATTACAGGTAAATTTATAATAATTGCCTGTGCTTATGAAAATCTGTTGATCATAGGGCATTGAAAGTACCTGATGCCGGAAAATGCATAAATGGGGCATTCGCATTTTCCGGTTGTCAGCAGGCATATGGTTGGGTTCATGGTTTAATCTGCATTGATGGCTGCCGGCCATTTGACGGTAACGAATAGGTAAAAAAAGAGCCCCGCAGGGGAGCGGGGCTCACACAACCTTTTGGCATACAGCCTAACGCAATGCCAAAGTAAGTATATAATCTTCCGGGCCGGTATCACCAAATCTGGTGAATTTACACGATCTTGTTGCGAAGGGCCTTGCTCACTGCTTCCTGCACCGAATTCACCTGGAGTTTTTTGTAGATCTTCTGAATATGTGAATGGATCGTTTCGTATTGCACGGCAAGTTTACCGGCGATCATTTTATAACTGAAGCCTTCTGTGAGTAAGGTGAGGATTTCCTTTTCCCGTTTTGTGAATTCTATCACTTCCGCTTCCGGTGCATTGTTTACCCGCATGATACGCAGAACGCGCGTAGCCACAGAGGGCGACATCGGTGCACCACCCGTTGCAACATCTCTGATATATTCCAGCATTTTTTCAGGTGCATCATCCTTGAGCACATATCCGTTTGCACCGGCACAGATGGCGGCAAAAACTTTAGCGTCGTCTTCATGTGCGGTCTGGATGATAACAGGCGTTTCAATTTTATTTTGCCGGATGACAGAAACGGCTTCAATACCCGTGATGCCCGGCATAAAAATATCCATCAGTATCACATCGGGTTTTGCAGCAAGGATCCGGTCGATAAGATTATTGCAATTCGGAAATGCGCCAACACATGAAAATCCTTCTGTGTTCTCAAAGAGATCTTGTAATGCTTCTCTTATCAATTGGGTATCCTCAAATATCAATAATCGTATCATTATTATTTTCCCGTTACCTTTTCGATTTTGGTTAATAGATCCTCAACGGAAAATGGTTTGCCCACAAATTCATTCATTCCGCTTTCAAAACATTTATCCACTTCCGCTTTTATCACGCTGGCTGTCATCGCAATGATGGGGATTGAATTCACCCGATGATCGGTATCGCTTCTTATGGTTCTTGCCGCTTCATGTCCGTCCATCTCCGGCATCTGAATATCCATTAGCACAACATCATACGCATTTTTTTTCACCTTGTCCACTGCTTCCTTTCCGTTATTGGCAACATCCACTTTAGCGCCTTCAATTGCATCCAGTAAAGTGTCAACTGCTACCATCTGATTAAATTCATTATCCTCCACCAGCAAAATGGAAAGGTCCTTCAATTTTCGTACAGGTTTTTCTTTTACAATTTCAATTTCGGTATTGGCAGATCTTTCTTTTTCAATGGCATAGGTAATGATAAAACTAAATACAGATCCTTTTCCTGTTTCACTTTTTACGGCAATGGAGCCACCCTGTAATTCAACGAGTTTTTTACAGATCGCGAGCCCCAATCCCGTGCCGCCGAATTTACGCGTCGTGCTGCTCGTTTCCTGCGTGAACATATCAAAAATATAATTCAGTTTATCCGGAGCAATGCCGATCCCGCTGTCTTCCACGCGGAATTCAATGGCGATATTTTTTCCTTTACGTTCCTTTGCTGCAACATGAATTTTTACGAACCCTTTCTCAGTAAATTTAACTGCATTTCCGGCGAGATTCAACAGGATCTGCGACAAGCGGTATGGGTCGCCTTTCACGGTTTCAGGCAGGTCATCTTCAATTATCAGGGAAAGGCCGAGTGATTTTTCTTCTGCATTCAGACGAATGGTATCAATGGCGGAATTTAATTCACTCCGCAAATTAAACGGGATCATTTCGAAATTGATCTTGCCCGCTTCGATCTTCGAAAGGTCGAGAATATCATTAATGATCACGAGTAAATTATCCGAAGCATGTTTAATGGAATTGAGATATTTTAACTGATCCTGCCGCGGTTCTTTTTCCAGCAGCAAACGCGTCATACCCAGAATGGCATTCATAGGTGTGCGGATCTCGTGACTCATATTGGCGAGAAATTGTTCCTTCACTTTTTCGCTATGTTCTGCGCGTTCTTTTTCCGCTTCGAGTTCACGTGTTTTTTCCCGCACGCGCTCACGTAAAATACGCTGGTCCTCCGCAGCATCGCTGATGCGCTTTCTGATGGAGAAATAAATGACCGCTGCCGCCAGCACAATACAAATGGTATATATCCACCAGGTTTGCCACGACGGCGGGTCGTTGAGTAACAGTACAGTGAGTAATAATTTATTCAGATACAGCATATTTTAAAATCTTTTGTCTGAGATTTTCCGTCTCAAACGGTTTTGCAATAAAATCATCCATTCCGCTTTCGTAGCATTTATCTACTTCACTTTTTATAACGCTCGCTGTCATCGCAACGATGGGAATGGAGCTTTTATTTTTATCGGATAATTTACGGATCGTTTTTGCAGCGGTATAACCGTCCATCACAGGCATCTGCACATCCATAAGCACCATATCATAATTGCCTGCGGTGATCTTATCAACGGCGATCTGACCGTTGTCGGCTACCTCCACAATTGCTTTGCCATCGAACAGGGCTTCTATACTGTCGATGGCTACCATCTGGTTGAACATATTATCTTCCACCAGTAAAATTTTTAATTGTTTTGATATAGATTCTGAACTGCTCTTAAGTCTGTCGAAAGTATCCGTATCCGGTTTCAGTTCACCGATCTCAAATGGAATTTCCACGGTGAACACCGATCCTTTTCCGGGTTCACTGGTAACGTACATGTTTCCATGGAAAAGGTCTGTGAGTTTTTTACTGATACTGAGCCCGAGGCCGGTGCCGCCAAATTTTCGTGTGGTTGCTTTATCCGCCTGCGAAAAACTTTCAAAGATGGTATCGATTTTATCCTGCGGAATGCCCACGCCGGTGTCTTCTACGGCGAAAGAAATGGTGGCAATATTATTTTTCCGTTCAACCAGTTTGCAATGGATAAATACATGTCCGGCATCCGTAAATTTTATTGCATTGCCGGTGAGATTGATCAGGATCTGATTTAACCGCACCTGATCACCGATGACACATTCGGGAATGGCATCATCTATTTTTATTTCGAAGGCAATATTTTTTTCATCAGACTTGAATTTCATGATCTCTGCAAGATTGTTCAATAAATTGCGGAGGATGAATGGAATATTTTCCAGCTCCATTTTCCCGGCCTGAATTTTTGAAAGGTCGAGGATATCGTTGATGATCACCAGTAAATTATCGGAAGACTGACGAATTGCATTCAGATATTTCAATTGCGCGGAAGTTGGATCCTTTTCCAGCAATAAACGCGTCATTCCCATGATCGCATTCATGGGTGTGCGGATCTCATGGCTCATATTCGCAAGAAATTCTTCTTTCGCTTTCTCCGAACGTTCTGCACGCAATGCCGCTTCCTCCGCCATTATTTTTTGCTGCTCCAGTTCGGCGGTCCTTAACCGTACTGTTTCTTCCAGCTGGTGCGCCCGTTTACGTAATTGTTTGTTGCGCAGGAAATTATAGAGGAAAATACCGGAAAGAATGAGTATGCCGCAAGCGATCTGAAACGCGACCTGCTGCCAGAACGGTTTTTTTATTAAAAAAGAATAAGAGACCGGCGCACTCCATATTCCGTCGGCGTTCTGCGCCTTCACATAAAAAGTATAGGTACCCGGTTTTAAATTTGAATAGGTCATGGATGTGCTGGTGCCGATATCCTGCCAATCGTCTTTTTCATCAAATCCCTCCAGTAATACCTGATATTTTATCTTTTCATGCACGGAAAAAAATATCGCACTAAAATCGAACGTGAGATGATTCTGGTCGTAGGGGAGATGCAGGTTCACCGGAAGATTATACCAGCCGCCCAGCGAATCGCACCATGGCGCCCAGTCGGCATTTTCATAAAATAAACGGATATTGCGTAATTCGATAAGCGGTTGCGTAACAGAAACTATATCTTCTTTCGGATTATATCTGAACAACCCGTTCACCGTTCCGAACCAGATGCGGTTGGATGCATCACAATAAATAGCATTTTTATAATTCTTGATGCCTGAAAATCCGTCATAGGCATCGAAATGTTTTGTGGTGGTGGTAGAATCGGCATTGAAGATCAATTCATCCACTCCCTCATTTAATCCGATCCATAAGTTTCCATTATAATCGAATTGCAGTGCATTGACATTATTGCTGGTGAGGGCATCGTTTTCCGTATAAAAAATAAATGATCCATTAACAAAGTTGCATACACCACCATCCGGGCTTCCGAACCAGAGATTTCCATCAGGGCCTTCGGCGATCGGTTGAATAAAATCGTTTATGAGGCCGTTTCCGAAATACGAATAGGCTGTAAATGCATTGCCGTCGAATTGCATAATACCTTTATCCGCCGTCGCTATCCAGATATTATTTTTTGAATCGGTAAACAGATTCGTGATATTATTCGATGTAAGTGAGTCGGCAGCAGAATAATGGAGTACGCCCGTTTTATCTGCAATATAAATTCCGTCATTGTCGGTGCCGAACCATAAACGGCCCTTTGCGTCCGCTGTGATCGCGGTAATCTGTGCATTATCCTGAATTTCTTGTATGCGGAAATGAGAGAACCCTTTTTCATACCGTATGCAATTATTATTTTCATCTGCAATGATGAGTCCGCCGGAAGGTAACTGATAAATATAATTGATACGCGTAACGGAAGTGAATCCGGGAATACTTATTTTATCTTCCTGTAATTGATTTTGCGCGGGATCAAACGTGTATTTTTTTAAACCGTTGGTTGTGCCGACGAACAAGGCCCCGTCAGATTCTTTCACGGCTGTAATAAATCCATATCGCAGGGCGGGAATATTATTGAAATTGGAAAATGCGCCGTCGTAAAACATATATACGCCGTTGAATGCGGTGCCTATCCATATATTTCCTTCGCGATCCTGCATGATGCTCGTTGCAGGCTCCTCGCGGTTTTCGCTGTTAATGATAAATTGCGTGCGGTGATCAATGGCATCATCAGCTTCTGCAAATTCTTTATCGATGATATATACACCCGAATGTGTGGCGAGCCATTTATTTCCATTTCTGTCGGTAAGTGCCTGCACGGCTTTTTGCCCGCCGGCTCTGAAAAAATTCTGCAGTTTATTCGCGTTGGACCGGTTGCCGGCAACAACAATACTGTCGCCCTGCAATGTGTACAGGTCGGGGAAGCTATAGATCATAATGGCGCCGCTGCTGTCGCTGAAAATATTTTCAGCATTTTTCAGGGCCGACCTGTTATACTGGATAAATTCGTATCCGTTGAATTTGGTGATCCCGTTGTTTTGTGTGCCGATCCAGATATTTCCTTTATTATCCTCAAACAAACAGTTGATGGCATTATCACCTATGCCGTCATGTTTGTGATAATTCATGAAGTTTTTTCCGTCAAAACGGGAGATGCCGCCATCCTGTGTGCCGATCCAGATATATCCGCGGGAATCCTGCAGCAGACAGGTGACGGATATGCCCGCGAGCCCGTCGCTGATGCTGAAATTTTTCAGGTGGTATTGCTGCGCAGATAGCGTTGAACTGCCGAAAAGAAGAACCGCCATCAGCCATGATGTAACCGGTATTATGCCGCTGATGGATTTTCGGATGAAGGAGATCACAGTTGTCGGGTGGATTCGGTTTGATCGTTGCGCCTTTTACGGGTTTAAAAATGTAGGCACAGTATACCTGTAAAATTAAAAAAAGTAGGCGTGCCGGACAGCGGTTATAAACATATGTCAGGGGTTAGAAGTTGGGCTTTGGGAGTTTGGACAGGTTGCAGGAGCCTGCGGATGTGTTTCATGGCAGGGGGTTGGGGTTCGTG
>CAYTFT010000106.1:0-7643 GCA_964437155.1 uncultured Chitinophagales bacterium
TTTATAAATATAGTCTTCCCGGGTGGGCAGGTCTTCCAGATATGCATCTATCGCTTCCGATATTTTTATTTCATCCCAGTCCTCCTCTTTCATCAACCGGAACAGATTATGTAAGCGCGGCACCTCACGGCTGAGATCACCCTTGTATTTTTTTAATAAATGCCCGGGAGGAAGATTATTTAAAATGGATTCGATGATGCCCACATTTTCCAGTTCAGAAACCGGCTCCAGTTCCCGCTTGCTGAAATAATCAGGATGTGCGCGGATGACATCATTACAAAAAGCATGAAAGGTATAAATATGCACGCGGTAGGCATCGGGACCGATAAAAGTATTCAGCCTTTTCCGCATCGCAACGGTGCCGGCATCTGTGTAAGTGAGACATAATATATTTTCCGGATTGGCATCCGTTCTTTCGAGTATTTGACCGATACGCACAGCAAGTATCTGCGTCTTTCCCGTTCCCGGTCCGGCAACAACCAGAACAGGGCCTTCAATTGTGTCTACAACTGCGCGCTGTTTTTCATTCAGCGCAGCATACGCCTGCAGGAACGATTTTTTATAGATATCTGAAATTTGCATGGTAATTCACGTAGTTTTGTGCCGGCTTTCCGGCTGTCAAATTTAAATCTTAATACATGTTCCGTATTCATACAATCAAAATATTATTTTGCATTTCCATTATCCTGATGTCGGTTGTTTCGTGCAAACAAAATACAACAGGCGGAAAGGATGTACCCGGTTCTGCCGACTCCTCTGCAGTAACTTCCTCCGACACGGCAGTGTCGATAAATTTTTCAAGTCCGGTTGCCGATGAAAAAATCCTTTTAAAGTTCAACCCTCCTGTTGGTAATACGTATTTTATCACCAACAATACTACTTATACCGCTTTCCAATCGCAGGATACGATAGAGATGAAAGCGAATTCTACCAAATATGCAAAGATTAAGCTGCGTATTTTAAGCAAGGATGCCGGTTTTTTTAAACTGGAATTTACCGTTACGGATGCAAGAAAAACGGTGAAGGATGATTCCTCACTTATTGAATATCAATACGGTAAAGCGCTAACGGATCCGAAAGCAGATCTCGACAGAAAGATTGAAGATTGTATGGTAAATTCTCCTCTTGTGATAACCATAAACGGAAAAGGGGAAGGCACGGATGTGCAGGGATATGATGATATTTTAAGTAAAATAAAAGCGATCATTAAAAAAGAAATGGGGACAGATGTACCGGATGAATATATTGCTTCGCAGGTGGGAACGCCAACAGATAATCTGGAAAACTTTTTTATTTCTTATCCGGATACAGCAGTGAAGATCGGCGATACATGGGAGTTTTCAACGCCATCCGTTTTACAGGGTGTGCCGATCATACTCACGAATCATTATATACTGGCGGACCGGCGTGAAGGGCTCGCTTACGTGAATTTTACCACGGATATTGTGATAGATAAATCGCAGATGCCGAAAGAAGCGCTGGACCAGATGCAGAACCTGAAATTTTCTGCGTATATCAAGGGCACCGGAGAGATCGACGAAAAGACGGGATGGCCAATGACGATGAAGATCTCTCAGGGGATGGAATTATCCGATGAGGTGCAGGGCATTAAAGCCAAAACAAAACAAACCAGCAACGGCGTGCTGCGTTCGGTCCTTCAATAATGAACAAACGGCGATATGTATTTTTTGCCGCTGCCATCACTTTATTCGGCATGGGCGGTGCAGGAATATTGATTTGTAATTTTATACATAAAATTTCCCCCGCCGAACTTTTCTCCAATACCGGTTATGGAATTCTATCCGGGATCTTTGCCGGCCTTCTCTATGCGGTTTTTGCTTCTTCTGTACTTCTTTATTTGCTGCGAAGGAAAATGCTGCATCCTGCGCGTAATTTTTTCGGAAGATTACTTTCTGATCACAAAATAAAACTTCCTGAAATTATTTTACTTTCTTTCAGTGCGGGCGTTGGGGAAGAATTATTGTTCCGTGCTGCCATACAACCACTGCTTGGCATCTGGATAACAGCTTTTCTGTTTATTTTTCTTCACGGGTATCTGCAACCGAAAAATAAACCGCTGTTTATGTACGGCCTCACATTATTTATTATCAGTGCCGGTTTCGGATACCTGATGAACATTTTCGGTATCGCGGCAGCGATTTCCGCACATTTTATAATTGATGTGGTGTTGATGCGGGAACTGCTTCCGGAGACAAAGAAAATGGCATAGCGAAATATCGCATCTGTAGTATAGACGGAATGAATTTTTTCCGGTACATTTACAGCATAACACGCATTGTGCAGGCCGATATTTATCTCATTACACCACCGTTCACGCAACTGAATACGCCTTATCCTGCAACGGCTTATTTAAAGGGATTTTTAAATACGAAAGGCATCACCTCTTTTCAATCGGATCTCGGCATTGAAGTGATCAATACATTGTTTTCGGAAAACGGATTGCGTGATTTGTTTGCAACAATTCATTTGGGAGAAAAAAATACATTTTCTGAAAATACCCGCCGCAAACTCGCGTTGCAGGAAGATTATATTGCGACAATAGACAGGGTTATTTTATTTCTGCAGGGAAAAGAGCCGACACTTGCTTACCAGATAGCAGCGGGCAATTTTTTACCTGAAGCCTCGCGGTTCAGTCAGCCCGGTGATCTTGAGTGGGCGTTTGGGACAATGGGTGTGCAGGACAAGGCAAAGCATCTGGCTACGCTATATCTGGAAGATATCTCCGATCTTATTACAGAATGTATCGATCCGCATTTTGGGTTCAGCCGGTATGCGGAACGTCTCGGCAGATCGGCAAACACGTTTGATGAATTGTATGCTGCATTGCAGGGTTCACCAACATGCACAGATAAAATATTAACGGATATTCTTGATAATAAAATCCGGACAGTGCAACCCGCGTTGCTGGCAATATCCGTTCCCTTTCCCGGTAATTTATATGCCGCCTTCAGGTGTGCACAGCATATAAAAAGAAATTATCCGCACATTAAAACGGTTATGGGCGGTGGATTTCCAAATACAGAATTGCGCAGTCTGCAAGATCCGCGCGTATTTGAATTCTTTGATTTTATTACGCTTGATGACGGAGAAGCGCCGCTGGAAAAATTATGGTCGTTTATTCAGGATGATGCCGATATCACAACATTAAAACGAACATTTATCTGCCGGAATAATACGGTGCAATATATAGATAACCATACTTGTGCTGATTATAATCAGGCTGCATGCGGCACACCCGATTATTCTGACCTTTACCTTGACAAGTATATTGCTGCAATTGAAATACTCAATCCCATGCATAGTTTATGGAGCAACGGGCGATGGAATAAACTTACCATGGCACATGGCTGTTATTGGGGAAAATGTACTTTCTGCGATCTCTCTTTAAATTATATTCAATTATATGAACCTCTCACCGCCGGAATATTATGTGACAGGATGGAGAAAATTATACTGACAACCGGACAAACGGGATTTCATTTTGTTGATGAAGCAGCACCACCCGGATTGATGCGTGCGCTGGCTCTTGAAATTATTAAAAGAAAAATGATCGTCACGTGGTGGACGAATATACGGTTTGAAAAAAGTTTTACACGTGATCTTTGTCTCCTGCTGCGCGCAAGCGGTTGCATTGGTGTGAGTGGCGGCCTCGAGGTAGCTTCCGATCGCCTGCTTGCAATAATTCAAAAAGGAGTTACGGTCGCGCAGGTTGCGCGCGTAAATAAAAATTTTACCGATGCGGGAATTATGGTTCATGCTTATCTCATGTATGGCTTCCCGACCGAAACGATGCAGGAAACTATTGATTCTCTGGAAATGGTGCGGCAAATGTTTGCCGCAGGTGTGCTGCAGTCGGGCTTCTGGCACCGGTTTGCAATGACTGCGCATAGCCCCGTGGGAATGCACCCCGAAAATTTCAATGTCAGGAAAGAATCTGCACCGGTAATAACATTTGCGAATAATGATATTGAACATATTGATCCCACCGGTGCCGACCATGCATTATTTTCGGAGGGATTAAAAATTTCTTTATTTAATTATATGCAGGGAGTGGGATTTGATCTTCCGTTACAGGAATGGTTTGATTTCGAAATTCCTGAAACAACCATTGATCCCGGTTATATTGAAAACATAATAGAAGAAGAAAATAATGTATTTCCGAATCGCACATCCAAAATTGTCTGGCTGGGAAATACAATTGATTTACAATTTATTACGCGCACAAAAAAAGGCGTGCGATACGAAATGGCTGAATTGACATTTTATACAAAAACAGAAACACATTCCATAAAAGTAAACAGGGAGCAGGGAGTCTGGCTGAAAGAAATTTTACAAAAAATATCTGTTTATGATCAGACATTATTTACGTTGCAGGAAATAAAAGATGATTATAATGCTGCCGGACTTAAAGATTTTGAATTATTCTGGAATAATAAACCCGTTTCCGAATTATGGCGTTGCGGATTATTGCATGTTTAACAGATTGTTGTGCGATGCGAATGTGTAATTTGATTGTATTACCGGCAAAATCCGCGCAAGCGTTGAATGCAATATTGATTGCAGCGAAATATGTGTTGTTGAAATAACTGAATGTAGTCGGGGTCCGGGCAAGGTTCTATCAGGTCAGAGATATGGGCGGAGCTGTTAATTATTCAACGGGCCGGAGGTTCCATTCAACAACGATCACTCCGGTTTTGAAGGGCTGTGATTTTCGTCCGTGCAGTGACAGATCATCTTTGTTGTTTTGAATCCTATCAGACAGCATAAAATCTTTTAGAGCAAGAGAGTGAAATTCTTCCGTTTCTGAAACATGACCTTTCTGATTTCCCGCACAATTAAGCATGCCTGAGAAATATACTTCAGGATCCAGGGTAATTGTATCACCGCTGATCGTCATACTGAATTTAAGTTGCTGTTTGAAATCAGAGGTACAGGTATAATAGTCGGAAGTATCTGTCCCGTTAAATACTTTTTCTGTAACGGTGGTTTGCGCATTCCAGACCCGCACTTGTTCATCCAGCTTTTTTTTCAAATCCTGGAGTTCTTTTGGTGTCGGATTATCACTTACAACGGTGGGAAGAAATTCGGGCCAGCGGAGATTTTTTCCATTATTCACTTCATTGATCACGGTTACCGGACCTGTGAAAATATATTCTGTTTGCACAAAGGCTCCGGTATCCCGCACGTAAACGCTGAGATTGCCGGTCCAGCCATGAACGGCGGAATACATATTCTGATCAGAAGTCTGGGCATTCATCCGGTTATAACCAGATATACCAATGGTAAGGAGGAGGAGAAACAGTGCTTTCATTATAAAATATACTACATTCAATAACAGGTTTTCAGCGTCCTGTCAGTGTATGTTCGGGGGTTCTGAAAACAATATTACAAAAAATCTGCTTATTGTTTATTGGTAGACGCAGGCAAGTAATTGTTGGTTGTTTGCGGGAGGCGTTATTATCCGTTTTTTCTGAAGATCATTTTGACTTGCGGATGCGGGCGATGATCTCGGCCTCGAACCACTTTTTGTCCTCCTCATTATTAAATGCAGAAACTGGAATGTATACAAACTGATTGCGGGCAAGATAAAGTAAATAATAGGATTCTGTGGTGAACACCTTAAAAAAATTGCTGTTCATAATTACCTGGGCTGTTCCGTCGGTTAAATATCCGGTTGATTTTTCAGTATCGAATTCAAAGTAGCGCTCCATCAGGAATAATTTGTTTTGCGCTGAATACGCCTGGCGGCGGAAGGTGAGGAGAAGAATAAAAGGAAAGATCACCGCATACAACACGAGAAAAAGGTCAATGGTATTAATTCCATCCATCGCAAAAAGTATTGCAAATACCCAGAAGAGGACGGGAAACCACCAGCGCGAGCGGAAATAGGTTTTGACCAGTATCCCGAAATACGTTTGTTTTGAGAGGCTGAATTTTTTGGTCGTGATCATTATCCGGCAAAAGAAAATAAAAACCCCCGCTTTTAAAAGGCGGGGGTCGTATCGGAATAAATTTTTATTAACCGTTCATTGTTGCCAGAAACTCTTCATTACTTCTGGTTCCGCGCATATGCTGGAGGATGAACTGCATGGCTTCCTCGGTATTCATATCTGCAAGATGATTGCGCAATACCCAGATCCGCTGAAGCACTTCTTTTTCATGCAAAAGGTCGTCGCGGCGCGTAGAGCTTGAAGTAACATCCACACTCGGGAAAATCCTTTTGTTGAAGAGTTTGCGGTCGAGTTGCAATTCCATGTTTCCAGTCCCTTTGAATTCTTCGAAAATCACCTCATCCATACGGCTTCCTGTATCGATAAGGGCGGTAGCGAGAATTGTAAGTGAACCACCGTTCTCAATATTTCTGGCGGCGCCAAAAAACTGCTTTGGCTTTTGCATCGCATTTGCTTCCACACCACCGGATAATACTTTTCCGGAAGACGGAGCCACGGTATTATGTGCACGGGCAAGACGCGTAATTGAGTCAAGCAGGATCACAACATCCTGTCCGCATTCCACCAGTCGCTTCGCTTTTTGCAGAACAATACTCGATACTTTAACGTGTTTTTCAGCAGGTTCATCAAATGTAGAAGCGATCACTTCGGCGCGAACACTCCGTTCCATATCGGTTACTTCCTCAGGGCGTTCATCAATGAGCAGAACAATGAGATAGATCTCCGGATGGTTTTGAGCGATCGCATTGGCGATAGATTTCAGTAAATATGTTTTTCCCACTTTCGGCTGTGCGACGATCATTCCGCGCTGCCCTTTTCCTATCGGTGTAAAGAGGTCGATCACGCGTGTGCTGTAATCGGAGCCGCTGTATACGAGATTGAGTTTTTCATCCGGGAACAACGGCGTGAGATAATCGAAAGGAACGCGGTCGCGGATCTCTTTCGGATCGCGGCCGTTGATGGTTTCTACCCGCAGCAGGGCAAAATATTTTTCGCCTTCTTTCGGAGGGCGGACAAATCCTGCTACCCAGTCGCCGGTTTTGAGGCCGAATAATTTGATCTGGGAAGGAGAAACATAAATATCATCGGGAGAAGTAAGGTAATTGTAGTCGGCGCTGCGGAGAAAGCCATATCCGTCGGGCATCATTTCAAGCACACCCTCACCCGGGATCGCTCCGTCGAGGTCGATATTGAACCGGCCTTCGCGCTGTTGTTTTTTGGGATAGTTATGAACCGGCATTTCTTCTTTGGCAACCGTTTCGGTCTCTGCGGGATCATTAACAATAATTTGTTCTTCTTTTTGCGGCACGTCAAGCCGGAGGTCTTCTTCCTCTTCAAGGGATAAACCGGGAGCGTTGAATTTTTCGGCAACCTCATCCACAGGTGTATCCTTTTTTTTGCGCGGGCGCAAAACGCGTTTCCGGTCCCGGTCGCGCTTATCGCCGCCGGAATCACGGCTGCCGGCCGATTGGGCAGTCATAATGGCGCTCACGAGTTCCGACTTGCCCGATTTCTTAATGTTCTGAATGTTCAATGACTCTGCAATCTCTTTCAGTTCAGGAACGAGCATATCGTTCAACTGTGCTTCAGTATACATAAAAGCTGATATTGGTTAGAAAAGATTTAATAGTTGTATGCGTAATAGAATATCAAAAACGAAAATGTGTGGAA
>CAYTFT010000107.1:0-7641 GCA_964437155.1 uncultured Chitinophagales bacterium
TAAGATGATCGGCAACTGCATCAGCAAGCTGCACAACTTCTTTTCTTCCGGTAGCCTCGAGATATCGGCGCATGGAATCATCATAACCGAATACAGAAGTAGTTGCGCCTATTTCGGCACCCATATTACAGATCGTGCCTTTTCCTGTGCAGGAAATGGCAGCAGCTCCATCTCCGAAATATTCAACAATGGCTCCTGTTCCGCCCTTCACGGTGAGAATACCCGCCACCTTTAAAATGACATCTTTCGCACTGGTCCAGCCATTCATTTTTCCCGTAAGTTTTACCCCGATCAGTTTAGGCATTTTGAGTTCCCACGGGAATCCTGCCATAACGTCTACGGCATCGGCACCGCCCACACCAATTGCAACCATTCCTAACCCACCGGCATTTACCGTATGGCTGTCGGTTCCTATCATCATACCACCCGGAAAAGCATAATTCTCGAGTACCACCTGATGAATGATACCGGCACCCGGTTTCCAGAAACCGATCCCGTATTTATTGGAAACAGACGCAAGAAAATCATACACTTCCTTATTGGTATCCAGTGCCGTGTTGAGGTCGCCGGCAGCGCCTGTTTTCGCCTGTATTAGATGATCACAATGCACCGTAGAAGGCACGGCAACCTGTTTTTTACCCGCACTCATAAACTGCAATAATGCCATTTGCGCGGTAGCATCCTGCATGGCTACGCGATCGGGACCGAAGTCAACGTAATCTTTTCCGCGTGTATAATTTTTTGTGGCGGATCCCTCCGTAAGATGCGTATAAAGAATTTTTTCTGTCAGGGTAAGCGGACGATCCAGTAATTTTCTTGCAGCAGCGATTTTTTCAGGATAACCGGCATAAACCTTTTTAATCATTTCAATATCGAAAGCCATATATGCGTAAATATTAATTTCAAACAGGATAAATTATGTTAAGAGGGCACAGTAAAGCATTGTGCGCTGTATTTTTGTGTACCGTCTGCAAAAATAACATACGCAGAAGAGAAGTGGTTTTTATTGATAAAAATTATTTTTTAGAGGGATTTAAATTTGCGTCTCAGCGAAAACATATCACAGGCACTCCGGGCAATACGTGCCAACAGGCTGCGCTCCATCATCACCATTGCGATCATAGCACTCGGATTAATGGCGCTGGTAGGCATTCTCACGGCAATTGATGCCCTGAAATCCTCCATTAATTCCAACTTCACCACGCTGGGGGCGAATTCATTTTCGGTGCGCAATTTCAGTGAAATATCCGACCGGGAAGAAAGGCCGAAGCCACCCGTTTCGTATAAGGAAGCTTCCGCGTTTAAGGATAAATATGCTTATCCGGGTTCAACAGTATCCATCTCGAGTATTTTTATTCAGGGTTCGGGAACGGTGAAGCATGCCGATAAAAAAACAAATCCGAATGTGGATGTATTTGGTGTAGATGAGAATTTTATTTCGGTGGTAGGATACGAAATTGAAAAGGGAAGGGGCTTTTCCTCACAGGAACTGGAAAGTGCATCGCGGGTCGTGGTATTGGGTGATGATGTTGTAAAAAAGATATTTTCCGAAATGGACGATCCGCTTGAAAAAGGGATCACAATCAATAATCAGTTTTACCGGATTATCGGGATACTCAAGCCCAAAGGAAGCAGTTTCATGCAATCGGATAACAGGGTGCTGATACCGCTGACTTCTGCACGCAGCATTTTCCCGCCGCCCGGGCTTGAATCGTATGTGATCACGGTTGGCGTGCGCACACCTGAAGATATGGACCCTGCGATAGGTGATGCCACCGGATTAATGCGGCAGGTGCGTAAACTGAAACTGGGCGAGGACAATGATTTCGTGATGAATAAGAGCGACAGCGTGGTGAATGTGATGCTCGATAGCTTGAGCTATGTCGCCATTGGTGCGATGTTCATCGGATTTATTACGCTGATCGGTGCGGCGATCGGACTCATGAATATCATGCTTGTGCAGGTGAATGAGCGTACGCGTGAAATTGGCGTGAGCATGGCAATTGGCGCAAACCGGAAAGCCATACGAAGGCAATTTCTGATCGAAAGTATTATGATCTGTATCATAGGCGGTATTTTCGGGATCATTCTGGGTATCGCGATCGGCAACCTGGTTGCGCTGGCATTGCATGCAAATTTTATTCTCCCCTGGTTCTGGGTGATCTGCGGACTTATTGTTTGTGTTGCCACAGGCCTTGCTGCAGGATATATTCCCGCTCTCCGTGCTTCCCGGCTCGATCCGATCGAAGCGTTGCGCTACGAATAAGCCGGACAGCTTCACTAAATCATCTGCAGCTTTCACACATCAGATGATGCGATTCACGCAATCACACTTTCAATTCTGCAGGCTGAACCTATATCTTTATTAAAAAAGTATATGCCCGGCACACATAAAGAACGGTTGGTCCGTTATTCAGCATTTTCTGCTTCTTTTTTATTCCTGCACGCAGCAGATGCGCAATTGATACATACAGAATTTGATCCTTATCTGGAAATGGAAAATGCCGATCCTCTCGTGGTGGATGTTGATGATGATGGTGCAGGTGATATCAGTTTTACGATTTATAAATCAATGGGATCTTCTTCGGGATTTCCATCTTTTGGACTTGTTGCTGAGCAGATGGGTGATCTTGAAGTGATGGTTACACCTTTTTCCGCAGTAAATTTTTCCTCTTCCATTTATTCTGTCGATTGTTATTTCGCTGCTGCTGACGGAATCAGAAAGCTGGATGAACTTGTTACCATAGATATAGCAGAAAACTGGAATACTGCTGAATTAATGGGACATGGAATGGTATGCGGCGAATATGGTATGTGGGGCGAACAGGGTGAATGGCTTTTCGATTATCCCTCCGGTGAGGTCAGAGATTATTTTGTCGGATTCAGAATAAACGGTCCTGTTTATACATACGGCTGGATCAGATTGCGGCATAATGGCATTACAGATTATGTAAAAGATTTTTCCATTGCCGCATCGCCGGGGGGCGGGGTTGTTACACCGGATCTGTTTCAGCATATTGCACCCGCAGCACAGGACCTGAATTTAAGTGCTGAACCACTCACCCATAAACTAATATTGAATTTTGATGGAGCTGCCTATGAAGACAGCCTTCAGGAGTATCGCGTTATTCTGCGCAATTCAATTTATACGGATGAGATGACGGCCACACGTTGTGAGGTCACGGAACCGGGAAGATATATTTCTGTCCCGAAAACCGGCGGTTCTTATACTGTTGATCTTTCCTCACTCACAACTGACTGGGCAGGCAATCTGCTTGAAGACGGTGCAACTTACAAAGCCTATGTGTATTCTAAATTTAATTATCCCGTAACGCTGTTAAATGGATTATCCGGCGAATCGAATATTGTGGAATATAATACGACGGTCGCTGTAGGAATTAACGGATTAACATCAGGAAGTGAACCTTCTATTTTCTATTATGAAAATTTATTGCAGATCAATTCGGAATCGGCTGCCATCATTTCTGTATTTAATATGGAGGGAAAAAATATTTTACAGCAGGCGATCGGCAGCGGATTGAAAAGTATTCAGATCAATGTAAGTCCGGGAATGTATCTTGTGGAATATAGAAATGCATTTACGGTAGCGAATAAAAAAATAATTGTGGAATGAAGAAGGATTATCCTAAGTTCGGACTCGTTCATTGTGCCGCAATGGCCACCGGTGTTTTGGCGGTTTCGGAATCATATGCTCAGGTTGTTTATACGGATATTGAACCCGACATTATTTTATTCCAGGAAGTTAACGATGATGAAGGTCCAAAATATCTGGATATGGATGATGACGGCACGAATGATATCATGCTGCATTATGAAGTCTTTTATGGTTGTGGGTATTGTCCCTATCAGACATTTTTTGACATGGCTGCATATGGTCAGCACGAAATTGCGTATACATACGATGATGCATGTTTATTAACATCATCCTTTTCAGATACATGTTATTTCCCCCCGGTAAAGATTGCGAACATATTTATGGAAGGAGAAATGGTGGGTGCGTCAGAACAATGGGATAAGATCACACATGTTTTCCAGGAGTTTATGTGCGGTTATCCTTATGGCGATGCCTGCAGGCAAACTGATTTTCCCGCCTATACAAGTGGCAAGAGTCATTTTTTGGGCGTGCGGCTTATCACCACCGACACGAATTATTGCTGGATCCGGTTGCGTACGGAAGGAGGGAAGGTATTAATAAAAGATTACGCTTGTTCATCCATTGCAGATTCGGCGATAGAAATTCATGATAAAGTTGCAGATGAAGTAAAGGATTTGCAATTCGTAGCCGATACGTGCACAGGAAATACTGACGAATTGCATGTACTATTCAATCCTCCGCTGGATGAAAATTCAGTCAGTGAATATCGAATCATGGTGGCGCCGGCATATGGATTTTCACCTGATGAAGCATTGCTTGTTTCGCCTTCAAATTATATCAGTGTAATACCGGATGGCGGTCCGGTAAGTGTTCGCCTTCCTGCCGATTTCACGAATTATATCGGTGAGCCCTTACCATCGAATTATGATATACGCATTACGGTATTTTCTATTTATAAAACACCTGTGTCAACTGAGTGTTCACTGGTTCTTTCCATGCCTGCAAAATATGCGGCAACCGGATACGCCGATGCCCCGGAGTCCATCCATCTAGCCGGATCTCCTTCAACTTACACTTCGGCAGATATAAATGTGAGCAGTACGGATGCGATCAATCTTTCTAAATCGGCATCCTTTAGAATCATTCTGGTAAAATCGGTAGAAACACCCGGGTTTACGTTGGAAAATGCGATCAGTGTGTTGCCGGAAAATTATCTTGAAATTCCTGCCACATCGGGATTCAGTATAAATCTGCCGGAAAACATGCGTGACTGGAAGGGAGATCTCATGGAGGCGAATATATTTTACAAGGCGGTGGTATTGGCGATGCCGGAATTGGGAACTACCTGTATAAGTGAAATGAGTGATTTTTCCGGGTCGGCGAAATTTTTCAATGATCCGCTATCCGTAAATGATCCTTCAAGTACAATGACCATTACCTATGCGGCTTCATCCATCAAAATTCAATCACCGGGGCCAATTAATGGAAGAATTAAAATATATGCACTGAACGGTTCATTGATTTTTGATCAAAATTGCACATCTGATAATATTGTAATTCCGTTCGGACATTCATCCGGGGTTTATTTTCTGAAAATAGAAACCGCAAACAGAGTTTTGGTGAAAAAAATTTCGGCGCAGTAAATCAGTTTTGTTTAAGTCCTGAAAAAGGCTAAACAATAAATTAAAGGCATAAAAAAACCGCACAATTTCCATCGTGCGGTTTTTTACTATATATTCTCCAACCTTTATTCTTCCACTACTTCAAAATTCACCGTGATCACGTGTTCTTTTCCGAGGGAGATCGTGGCTGCAAATGCACCCAGTGTTTTTACCTCATCGGTGATCGTGATTTTTTTACGGTCAATTATAAGTCCCAATTGTTTTTTGATCGCTTCGGCAAGCTGCACATTCGTGATCGATCCGAAGATCTTATCACTCTGTCCCACCTTGGCACCCACCTTGATCACATTTTTCTGCAGTTGGGCAGTGATTTCCTGGGCTTTTTCGAGGAGTTTGCGTTCACGTGCATCAGCACCTTTCTGGCGCTCCTCCATCATTTTGATGTTACCATCGTTGGCAACCACGGCTAATCCCCTTGGGATCAGGTAGTTACGGCCATAACCGTCGCGCACCCGCACTTTCGTGTTGGCATCGCCTAAGTTATCTACGTCTTTAATTAAGATCACTTCCATTGTCCGGTTATTTTAATAGGTCAGTAACGTATGGCATTAATGCAAGTTGACGGCTGCGTTTGATCGCCTGCGCCACTTTGCGCTGATATTTCAGACTGTTGCCTGTGAGGCGGCGTGGTAAAATTTTACCCTGCTCATTCACAAACTTCAACAGGAACTCAGGATTTTTGTAGTCGATATACTTGATACCGCTCTTTTTGAAGCGGCAGTATTTCTTGCGCATCATCCCTAACTTGGGCGCTGCGAGATATCTGATGTTTTTTCCTCCTGCCATATTATGCCTCCGCAGTTGATTTGGTTAACTTATCTTTTGCTTTACGACCGATCTCGCCGCGGCGCTTACGTTCATTGTAGTCGATGGAATACTTGTCGAGGCGAATGGTGGTATAACGCAACACATTCTCATCACGGTTGAACTGGATATCCAGCTTGCTCGTAATGTCTCCGGGTCCTTTGTACTCAAGCACGTAGTAAATACCGGTGCTTTTCTTTTTGATTTTGTAAGCTAACTGTTTAAGGCCCCAGTGCTCCTCAGCAATTATTTCACCGCCGTTCGAACGAAGGAAGTCCTTGTAGGCTTCCTCGGTCCTCTTCACGTCGTCATCTGAGAGGACAGGAGTGAAAATGATGACTGTTTCGTACTGATTCATTTTGTTTGTTTTTATAAAAATGGACTGCAAAGATAGAAGAAACCGGCCATAAATTCCAAATATCTGCACAGATACCCTTTAAACCTTTGGAAACCTGCTCCGTCATAAGGTAAATTTGTATACTATGAAGCAATTACTGATCAGATCCGCCCTCATCACAGCCTGCGCGACAGCCCTGCTGTTCGGATGTAAAAAAGAATCCGTTGACACTGATATTTATACGGCTCTCGATAATTCGATCGCCGACGGTTCCTACAACGACCTGCAAACAGTTGTGAACCAGCAGGCCGCCCTCAACGGGTTTGCCGGATTCACCAGCGAGAGTGTCCTTTACGGAAAGGTGCTCGATGATTGTCCTACAGTAACCTTCAGCGCCCCGATGGGTGATTTCCCGAATACCATGACCATTGACTTCGGCACATCCTGTACGAGCTATCTCGGTATCGAGCGCTCCGGGAAGGTGATGGCAACGTTTACCGGACCCTACGCAACGGCGGGAACCGTGATCACGGTAACGACTGATAATTATTATGTGAACGGGAATAAGGTGGAAGGCGTGAAGACCGATACCAATATGGGCACGAATGCCGACGGCAATATGTATTTTTCGGTAATAGTGACTGATGGCCTGATAACACTTCCGGATGCCACAACAATATCCTGGGACGCCA
This sequence comes from uncultured Chitinophagales bacterium, assembly GCA_964437155.1. Lineage (GTDB taxonomy): Bacteria > Bacteroidota > Bacteroidia > Chitinophagales > BACL12 > UBA7236. The sequence continues at coordinate 7,132 of CAYTFT010000107.1, forward strand.
CCCGCACCCGTGAATGGCTGGAAGGTTCAGGAACAACTGCATTTGAGGATGATGCCTATGCAATTTCTGACGGTATTGGCGCCGATTACGCAGCTTCCGGTATCAACCGCAACGGAATTGCATTTACTACTCATATCGTTGAACCGCTGATCAAAGAAATGGATTGCCTCTGGATCACAAAAGGAATTTTTGAAGTTACACCCGACGGTCTCGAAACCCGTTCTCTTGATTTTGGTGACGGCAGTTGCGATAATTCTGCAACACTTACTATTGGTGGATATTCCACTGAGATCACATTGCCTTACTGAAAACAATTAATCCTATTTTCAACCCCGCCAGTGAGCGGGGTTTTTCAGCGCCGCCAGAGTCTCCGCCTGGCATGAAACATAATCTCAGGACATTTTCTCTTTCAGGACTCTGACGGGTTCAACCAGATTCTCCTCCCGGCATGTAACATAATTGAAGGACATTCAGCGCCGCCAGAGTCTCCGCTCAGTATGAAACATAATC
>CAYTFT010000108.1:0-7639 GCA_964437155.1 uncultured Chitinophagales bacterium
TGCCCACTCTCCATAATTTGCTTCCAATGCTTCAATGGCTGCCCATTCATCTTCTGCCAGTTTACCGAAAAAGGATGTGCAATGACCTCCAGAACCGCTTATGTCAACCCAATTTGGATAATATCCAAAACCACCTGTACAATAGCTGTCATCGACAAAATAAGCTAAAGCACCAGCATCATCCCAAAAATCCCAGTCATTATCATGTGCATCCGTAGTGCCGCCTACCTTTACTCTATTGGCTGTATTAGCTGGTAGCCAATAATTGTCGGAGGCAGTATGTGAACTTAAATTTTCAATTGGCTCATGTAAGGGTGGAGATCCGGTACCACCACCAATATTATATAAATAAATCCCTACATCACAGTTTTCAATTTGGTTGCAATTGAAATTGCCATCTGGGCTTACACCGTTTATGCCTATTCCAACTGCGCCATATTCAGCATGATTTTCCTTCATTCTGAAAGTGCTGCATGTTGATAATAGGAAGCACCTGACCGGATCGGATGCGCTTGGGTCATAATAATGCTGGCAAAGGTTATAGAAAACATCCGGATAGTCACAATCATCCAACCGGATTCCATATGCATCGGCACTCGTACTTACCCAATTAAATTTAAAATCGTTCGTTAAGAATGCGGCATAGTCAATATTGGTCGCATAAACAGATGTATTAACTCCAACCGTTTCATTTCCTTCAATGGTGAGATTGATATCATGGTTGGAAGATTCTGCTGCATATATTGCTGTAGGCGCAATCGAAGCATCATAGGCGACAGATATATTGAAGAGGTTGAAATGAATGTAATCATTGGAGCAGCCATTATTATCGGCCTCGTAAATTCCGTAATCCTCGAAATTATAGATCAGGTTGCTTTCAATTCCAACCACTCCGGAATTGGCTTCGATCCAAATTCCTCTGTCCATTAAAAACCTGTCGGGTTCAGAAGCGATACCTCCCCCAATTTCGTTATTGTAAATATAGGCATCAACATTAGTTGCACATATGATTCCGTTAAGAGCACTTTCGATTTTATTTTCAATATCATTGACATAAGTACTTGTTTCTCCAACTTCCAGCCAGTAATCGGTACCACCTGAAACTCCACGTGCAAGAATTCCGGTTTGTTCTGGATCAGAACCAAAAGGTAAACTTCCATCCAGCATATGATGAATGTAATTGTTTCGAATGGACACCCATGATTTATAACATCTGATGCCAACGCAATAATGGTCAATTTCATTATAATTGATTTCATCCGAATAATAATAAGTTGGATCACCGATGGTTAAATTGGCAGCGTCTCCAACTTGATCTACATAAATGCCATAATCACCCACTCCGCCACCTGTGAGTGAGGGAGCTGAAATTCGGGTGTCTTTAATGGTAGTTGACATTGCTCCGGCAGAATATGAACCAATATAAATTCCAATCTCACAGTTTTCGATACACGCGTTATCAATAGTAAGAACAGATTCATCGGTCCCGTTGTCTGCTTTGATACCCACTGCTGCCATAGCAACAACAGAACCATCATGTAAGGTTAGATTACCATCACCCTCCACTTCAATTCCATCCCACACAGCACTATTGCCATAAATCATTGAAGCATCCTCAATAATTAATGTACCGCCACTATGTACTATGATGCTCTTACCAGAATTTAGCCGGATAAACGATTGGCCTGAGCTTGCCTTGATGGTGAGTGTTACGCCATCATTAATTTCCAGGTCTGAAGAAATGATACTGTATTTTTCATTATCCCATGAACCTGTTCCCGGAGTATAGTCTGGCGGCTCAGAAAATGTGCCGCCATAGGTGGAAAGACATTGTGCATGTGATATGAGCACTGAGGTAAGCATGGCAATAAGCCAAATTACGGAATAAATTCCAATTTTATTTATCGTTTTCATAAAATGATTTTAATTGTTTTAAGAAAAATTAAAATGTGAGGAAACATACCATTCCTGACAACCGGAATAGTTCTTACAAGGAATGCATTTTTCCAATTGCAGATAATGGTGATGAATTCCGGTACTTAAATGGTGTGTGAAAATTACCGGAAATCAGGAAGGAAAGTCTCGGGATGCGGAGGTCGTGTCAGCATCCCTTCACCTCGCCGATGCTGCGGTATTGTGTCCCGGTTTGTGCAAAACCTGTGATCAGGATCAATACCGGAAAGTAATGGTGCAGGCTTGTTGGGCGGCTCAAAAAGTGCAGGACTGTAAACCGTTGTGAAAGAGTAAAATAGCGCCGGATCAGACAGCCAATTTTGCGCTGAAACGCTGATGATTGCTGATGATTGCTGATGATTGCATGGTAGGGATTTGGCAACGAATATATTTTAAATGAACGGATTTTCCAAATAATTTGCACAAAATAATCAAATTCCAGATCGGAGATCGTAAAAAGGGAATCTGAAAATGGGCGCTGGGAGTCGTAAAAAGGGAATCGGAAGTGAACACAACTAGAGAAAATTTTTTTCACAGATAATATTGGTATGCTTCCCGTGTATTTCCTGCCTCCCGCCTTACTTATTAGCCAGTTGCCCGCAGGCAGCATCTATATCTTTCCCGCGGCTTCTGCGTAGCTTTGCAATAATGCGGTGCGACTCAAGATATGCGATGAATTTTTCGCGTTGCTCTTCTTTCGATTTATGGAAGTCCGCTTCTTTAATGCGGTTATATTCAATAATATTCACCTTTGCTCCGGTCTTATGACATAAGGCGACAAGGTTGCGTGCATCGTCCATTCCGTCATTTATTCCGTCGAATAAAATATATTCAAAGGTGATCATGTTGTCCGTTTTATCGACAAAATATTTAAGCGCATCAACCAGGTCACGCAAATTATTTGCATCGTTAATCGGCATTAATTTACTGCGCTTAACATCATCTGCCGCATGCAGTGAAAGTGCAAGGTTGAATTTTACATGATCATCAGCCAGTTTTTTGATCATCTTTGCAATGCCTGCCGTGGAAACAGTAATTCTTTTTGGCGAAATATGTAATCCGTCCTCAGCAGTGATCCGGTCAATCCCCTGTAAAACATTTTTATAATTCAGCAGGGGTTCCCCCATGCCCATAAAAACAATATTGCTGAGCGGCAGCTGATAATTTTTTTGCGCGATTGCATTCAATGCTACCACCTGATCATAAATTTCAAAAGGAAATAAATTGCGTTTTGTTTTCATGAACCCGGTTGCACAAAATGTACAGCCAAGATTGCATCCAACCTGACTGGAAATACAAGCCGTCATTCTGTTTTCGGAAGGAATTAATACACCTTCCACCAGATGGTCATCAAATAATTTAAAGCGGCATTTTATGGTGCCGTCACTGCTTTTTTGTTCGAGGTCAATGCGTATCGGGAGGATATCGAATGCTGCCTGCAGCCGTAAACGTAATTCCTTTCCCAGGTTGCTCATTGCATCAAAGTCCATCGCACTTTTCTTCCACAACCATTCCCATATCTGTTTCGTGCGAAAACTTTTTTCGCCGAGCACTTCCATTTTCATCGCCAGTTCCTCAAACGTAAGATCCCGTATCATCGACTTTCCTTCTGCAGTCATGCCGCAAAGGTACATACATGTTGCTTAGCACCGTGCAGCATAACCGCAGGTTCCTCGTTCAGGGTCATTCCTCATAGCTCTCTCCTCCCGCCCCCTTTTCATTTTGCCGTTTCCCCTAAAATTCCGATCTTCATGCTCCCAAATGCACAGGTTTAGAGTATGAAAAGGCTTTTGTTTCAGGTTGCAGTGAGTTTGTTTTGCTTCTCGGCGTATGCCCAGGACATCCATTTTTCGCAGTTTTATGCCTCACCGCTCACTATGAATCCCGCCACCACAGGTGCATTCTATGGCAATATCCGCGGGACGCTCAACTTCAGAAATCAGTGGAACTCCTTCGCCCCGTTTAACACCTTTGCTGCCGGTGTTGATATGAATTTCGGTTCCAGTTTTTTGAAAAACGACCTCATGGGACTCGGCGTAAATGCCTTCTCTGATGTTGCCGGCGACACAAAATATTCCAGCACAAATGTTAATCTTTCGTTTGCCTATATTAAAACTCTGGGTGACCGCTACCACCGCAGTTATCTGGCAGCGGGTTTTCAGGGCGGTTATGCGCAAAAAAGCGTGGATTATCTTGCGATGACCTTTGCAAGCCAATATGATGGTGTTGGTTATGATCCCACTCTCGGAACCGGCGAATCCATGGGCTTCAACAGTAAAAGTTATTTCGATTTTTCGGCAGGGCTGATGTGGTATCTCACTCCGCCGCGGGAAGATAAATTCGGCATGTATATCGGCGGATCGATGTATCACGTGAACCAGCCTAATCAGTCGATCGGCGCTGCTGTAGATAAATTATATATGCGTCAGAGTGCACAGATCGGTGCGCAATGGCCGGTAGGACATATGACTTCGCTCGTGCCTGCATTTATGGTGAATATTCAGGGACCTTATCAGGAATTTCTTGGCGGTACGAATCTTAAATTTTACCTGCAGGGAATGGAATGGAGCTCAACCGCCATTTCATTCGGATTATGGCAGCGCGTTGTAGGAGATATTGATGAATCATTTAAGCCGGATGCAACTATTATTGCTTCACGACTGGATTATGAACGTGTGAGTGTGGGTGTGAGCTATGATGTGAATGTTTCCTCATTAACGCAGGCAAGTAAAAATAATGGCGGACCGGAAATTTCATTTTCGATCATCGGCGACCTTCCTCAGAGAGCCCGCAAAATTCCTTGTCCGAAATTCTGATGGCAGCGCCTTCAGTTGATCAGGGATACAATTATTTTTTTTATTCGATATACAATACATGCGATTTTTGATTTTCTTTTTGCTGCTGAGTTTGTTTTATGTGCATGCAGATGCGCAGCAAAACCGCGTGCCCAAGTGTATTCTGCCGGGAAATAATTTTGTAAAGCTGGAATATCAGTTACATAACGGCGATACCATTTTCAGGAAATACGACAAGCGCGTGGAAGAAATTACCGGAACTGATACAATAGTATATATCGAGCAGTTTGATGTGAACCGCGAGTGGTATGTGTACCGCTATAAAATGGTGAATGGTAAAACAGTGCTCGACGGACTGCAACAGCAATATGATCTCGACGGAAATAAAATCTACGAAAGTTATTGTGGTCAGGGAAATGTATGTGATCGCGCAAGAAAATTCTCTTATTTCCCGAACGGACAAATGATGTCCGCCGTTGCATATTCCGGAAATAAATTAAATGGCATCAGTATTTTTTATCATAATAACGGACAGTTAAAACACAGCCTCGAATATATTGACGGCCGTTTATGGAACGTGGTGGCCTATTTCGACCAGAACGGAAATCCGCTTGAGGCTGGCAATTTCTGCGATGGGAACGGCACATTGAACGTGTATTCCAGCACCGGCAAACTCATTCGCATCAAAGTTTACAGGAATGGAAAAGTGAAACATTCTTTTGATGTGAAGGAGGAAGAATAAATTTCAAAATGTATTGGTGAACCATCTCTTGTATTCTCCTTATTGAAGGGAACGCGTTTCGTACTGCATATAGTAAAACGAAAAGATAATAAAGATCGTTAGCGTTTTTTCAGTAAACGTCTGAAAAAAATACATGCAAATCAAACTTTAAAATCATCCATGCAAATGGGTTTTCCCCTCCCGTATTCCTGAAAGAGTCTCAACGCAGATAAAATTATTAATTGAATGTAATTAATAATGTTGGACGCAAGCGGATTAAATTTATCCCCGTCAAAATAAACATCTCTCACCGTTTTTATGTAACCATTCTTCAGCCAGCCGGTAGCCCGGCATTGCTTTTTCCACCAGTCGCCAGAACCGGTCCGAATGATTGTGTTCAACAAGATGCGCGAGTTCGTGAATTAATATATAATCAATCACTTCAGGCGGTGCAAATAGTAAGCGAACGGAAATATTAATGTTACCGTCCCACGAACAACTGCCCCAGTTGGAAACATTATCTCTTAACCGCAATCGTTTTATCGGCCGTTTAAAATGAATGTCGTTCAGCACTTGCACGCGTTGCGCGATCTCCGGCTGAAATTCATTGCCGATCAGTCTGCTCACCAGATACGTTTTATGTTTTTGTTCCTGCGCAGCCGTCATCCCTTCTGAAAGGAATAATTTGATCACACCGTTCTTTAATTCTCCGTTACTGGCATTTTTCTTTTTAATATAATGCACCCGGATCATAAATTCCCGGTTCATTATGTTTAAGGTGTCACCATCATGATACTGGCGATGCTTGGGTGTTTTTTTATGCAGTTCGTTTTTAGCGATATAGCCTTTCGCCCAGTCTTTTAATTGTATTTCCTGGTGCAGCCTTTCCTCAGAACGCATCTGTCTGGAAAGGCGAATATGCACGCCCTTTTGGCCGATACTCGCCCTGCAATCGTACCGGTTCTCGAGATAGATAAATACTTTGAACGTGCGGTCACCCACCTGCATCGTTTCCTCGCGCACTTCTTTTGTTTTTTTCTCCGGTGAAAATAAACCCATTGCTCTATTTAAATACTTTGTATCAATACACCGGAAAATAAATTAGTTCAGCAGCACATTTCAAAACTCAGTATTTTTCATATTGCTGCAGATCCTTATTAATAACATCAATACTGTCCTGCTGTTTTATGATCTCCTCTTTTTTTGCGGTTTGGTCCTTGCCGTTCTGATCGAGATCTGCATGCGCCTTCTTGATCGTTTCCTCACATTCGGCGATCTGCTGGTTGAGCTGCTTGTTTTGTTTTTCCAGTTCGGCCTGATCATCCTTTTTCCGCGCCAGATCTTTTTCGGCGAGAGCAAGCTGGTCTTCTATTTTCAATTTTTCAACACGATATCCGAAATGACGCATAAAATTCTCACAGGATTTTACTTTATCCGCAGAAGTGCCCGAAGAAACAAAAGTGCCGTTGAATTCAAAAAATCCGGTAACGGTGATTACATTTTTATCTTCCGTTAAAAGAAAATAGATATTGCCGGAGGTGGCGCCCAGATCCTCCGTGGTAAATCCTGTAGCCATGATCTCATGTTTTCCGGATTCGCTGATATCTGCTTTTTTCTGTTTTTCGTTGAGCCAGGTTTTCAGCGTCTTTACCACATCTTTTTCATTTGCATTTTCCAGCACTATCGTATATCCGGTGCGATCACCTTTGCTCATGGTTGCAACCTGTTCCTTTACGTCAATATTTTTTTGCGCAAAGCTGCCGGTGCATAGCAGCAGGCAGATAATGATACTTGTTAATCGCATGGCGTTCGTTTTAATGTTTAAAATATATTTTTGTGCAGGGGAATTTTGCTTGGTAAAATTAAAAAATCCGGAGAATGAATTTTAGAAAACCACAATCACTTTCCCGCTGTCGCCATTTTTCTCCGGAGGCATTGATTTTGTGCATACAGCATGGTGATCTCTGTAAACTTGTTAAATTTGAAAACTTAATCTTTTGGTATGTATAGAAATTATCTTGCCCTCTTATTCTGTTTACTGACCTTGCAGTCGCTCCGTGCTCAAATGGAGGGTTCTTCCTTCAGCGCTCCCAGTCCGGCGGCTTCGATATCCCGCTCGCTTATTCGCCCGACGGGCAGAAGCTGATTACCATCGGCTACGACGGCAAGA
>CAYTFT010000109.1:0-2221 GCA_964437155.1 uncultured Chitinophagales bacterium
GTTTGGAAAGATCTGGAAATAACCCTTAAACCCTCAAACCTTTAAACCATTCAAACCTTTCAAACCTTCCAACCTTCCAACCTTCCAACCTGAACACCCGCCAACCCTTCTTAACTTTACCCTTGTGATCCTGCTTATCGATAATTACGATTCCTTCACGTATAATCTTTATGACTATGTGGCGCAACTTGGATCAGAGGTGATGGTCAGACGAAATGATGAGATCACTGTTGCCGGGATCGGTTTGTTGTCACCATCGGCGATCATCATTTCTCCCGGTCCGGGGCGGCCGGAAAATGCGGGCATCACGATGGAAGTTATCCGGCAGTTGCATACCACCGTTCCCATTTTAGGAATTTGTCTGGGTTATCAGGCGCTGGGTGCATTTTTCGGTGCGGAAGTGATCCGTTCCCCCGAACCCATGCATGGAAAAACATCGCTCGTGGAACAGCATGGTGATCCCGTTTTCGAGGAGATCCCGCAGCGTTTTGAGGTGATGCGCTATCATTCGCTCAACATCGCCTCCATTCCTGCGCCGTTGGAGCTTATCGCCGAAACCGTTTCAGGCAAAGAACCCATGGCAGTGCGGCATCGGTCGCTTCCGTTATACGGATTTCAGTTTCATCCCGAATCTATTCTTACACCACACGGCAAACGCATGCTCGCAAACTGGCATCGCATCACGGTCGGCTGAGGGTCTAAACTTTTTTACCCCGTCAAAATTCATATTTTTGTAACCGACTACACGTATGAACCACACGATCATTGAGGAAAACGGCTTTAAATATGTAGAGGAAGGCGAAGGCGACGTGCTCATGTTGCTGCATGGATTATTCGGGGCTCTGAGTAATTTTTTTGATATCATCGAGAATTTTAAAAGCACACATAAGGTAGTAATTCCCATTTTGCCGTTGTATGAACTTCCGCTGGAGGAAACTTCGGTGGGCGGGTATGTCGATTATGTCGAACGCTTTGTCGCTTTTAAAGGCTATCAAAAGGTGATCGTTCTCGGCAATTCCCTCGGCGGACATATCGCACTCATTTATGCATTGCAGAATCCCGATAAAATAAAAGGCGTGGTGCTCACCGGAAGCTCCGGATTATTTGAGAGCGCAATGGGCGACAGCTATCCGAAGCGGGGAGATTACGAATACATTAAAAAGAAGGCTGAACTTACTTTTTACGACCCGCGTTATGCTACGAAAGAACTGGTGGACGAATTATTTGAGATCGTGAATGACCGCAATAAAGTGATCCGCGTACTGGCAACGGCAAAAAGTGCTATCCGCCAGAATCTCGCTGAAGAGGTATCAAAAATTACGGCACCAACATTGCTCATCTGGGGAAACAACGATACGATTACACCTCCGTTTGTTGGGGAAGAATTTCATAAACTGCTGCCGCAGTCAAAATTATTATTCATCGATAAATGCGGACATGCACCGATGATGGAACAACCGGAAGAATTTAATCGTCACCTGAGACAATTCCTGGAAGAAATTAAATAACGTGCTGGCAAAAGATATCATATCCGAAAATATACCTCCTCTCAAAATTACAGACACGGGAGAAAAGGCGATCGAATGGATGTATGAATTTAAACTTTCACATCTGCCGTTGCTCGATAATAAAAAATATGTCGGACTGGTAAGTGAAGATGATGTGCTCGACTTCAACGACACACACGAACAACTCGGTAAATTCATTAAAAATTTATACAAACCGTTTGTCCGCGCCGATGAACATATTTATGAAGTGCTGCGCGTCGCCGTTAATCTAAATACCACGATCATTCCGGTTATTGACGATGAATTAAATTATCTCGGCATTATCACGTTACAAAGCCTGCTCACAAACTTCGCAAGGATGAGTTCCATCTCCGAAACCGGCGGCATCATCATCATCGAATTAAATAATAAAACGGATTATGTTTTGAGTGATATTGCCCGTATCGTTGAAAGTAACGGCGCACATATTCTCAGTTTGTATTTTAATACCAATCCCGAAACCGGAAAATATTCGGTAACCATTAAAGTCGACAGCACCGAGATCAAACATATCGTCGCAACATTCGAACGCTTCGAATATACCATCACCGCCTTCTACCAGGAATCAGACATGGTTGAAATTATCAAGGACCGCTACGATTCGCTGATGAATTATCTCAATATTTAGTTCAGAGAGTTGAAAGTTGGCATGTTGACAGGTTATTGCCCGGATC
>CAYTFT010000109.1:2321-4784 GCA_964437155.1 uncultured Chitinophagales bacterium
AATATTTAGTTCAGAGAGTTGAAAGTTGGCATGTTGACAGGTTATTGCCCGGATCTCGAACACAATGATAAAGGCTTAAGGATTTGATACCTGCGGGATAATGCAATAAAACAGTTTTAGATGTTAACCCCTTCTTATTGCACCTTCACATTTATTCAAACCCTCTGCGATCTCTGCACCTCCGCATTCTCTGCGTGAAACCATTTTAATCGTTTATTTAGTTTAATCCCTCCCCACCCAACCTCAAACCGTTTTGATACTGTCGGGATTATGAAATAATGCAGACCTCGTTCGAAACCTCTGCGCATCGCAATTTCACATTTATTCAAACCCTCTGCACCTCTGCGATCTCTGCACCTCTGCCTCCTCTGCGTGAAACCCCTATTCTCATTGCATTATCTCCATATTCCCCCGAATCCCTTAATTTTATTCTCCCAATGACCATTGCTATCTACGGCCGCCTTATAAAAAAAGATGCACTACCCTATGTGCAGCAACTTATCGATCTGTTATACGCACGCGGCATCCGTTTTTTTATCCACGAATCCTATTATCCGCACCTCATCAATAATATTCAGTTTAATCGCACGCCCGAATTATTCAGCGAAACAAATCTCAATATTGCGAAGGAGATCGATTACATTTTCAGTGTGGGCGGCGACGGCACATTACTCGATACAATCACCATTGTAAAGGATTCAAATATTCCCATCGTCGGGATCAATATCGGACGTCTCGGATTTCTCGCCAGCATCGGCAAGGATGAAATTGCAGAATGTATCGACGCACTCGAACGCGGAACTATCACACGCGATGAACGCACGCTCGTACATCTCGATTCCAATATTCCCGGATTATTCAACGGCGATAATTATGCGTTGAATGAATTCACCATTCATAAAAAGGACTCCTCCGCAATGATCATCATCCACACATTTATCAATGGTGAATTTCTGATGAGTTACTGGGCCGACGGACTTATTATTTCCACGCCGACAGGTTCAACGGGATATTCACTCAGTTGCGGCGGCCCTATTATTTTCCCTACCTCCGAAAATTTTGTCATCACGCCCGTTGCACCGCATAATTTAAATATCCGCCCCATCGTGGTTTCCGATCAGTCGGTTGTCAGCTTCGAGATCGAAGGCCGCAGTGAACATTTTCTGGTAACACTCGACAGCCGTTTCGAATCGGTGGATGCATCTGTTCAACTCGCTGTGCGCAAAGAAAATTTTACCGTAACACTGGTTCGTCCCTACGAACAGAATTTTCTCGATACGCTCAGGAATAAACTTGGATTGGGAAGAGATGAACGGAATTAAAAAAAACGCTTGCACTAATCAGGGACATATTCTTGCACAGGCATACGGTAACCCCGGTTAGGAGAAGCGAATAATATACCTTTCTGCATATTAAATTTTTACAGCCATGAACACTTACAGGACTTTATTAATATTCTTCTTGTTTTTTCCGTGCCCAATTTCCGGTTTAAGTGCACAGTCCCATGAAGGTACCGCATTAACCTTTGGCTATAATACCGGTTATGGTAACTGGGAAAATTTTAATACTGTATTGCATGAATACCGAAGCCAGTATACGTATTTTACAGATAATGGTGATCTGAGCGACCCCAAAAAGGGATTTACATTCGGATTTAATATCGTTGGTGAGAATAAACAATTCATGGATGCCTGTATGGGCGGAATGAAAGCAAGCGCCTGGAGTTGCGGATTTGCACCAACGGGAAGTGATGTGTGTGAAACGTATCTGATTAAATCGGAATTTATAAATCTCTCTGCCGGCTGGTATTTATTTAACCGTCCGTTTATGCGTATCGGTGCGGCGGCGGGTTTATCCCTCAATTTTGTACACGTTAAATCAAGTTCGGCGAGTGCTGTAAATGAAAAAGCAAAGGAGGAAAAATATCTGGTAATGATTGGAGGGTCGGAAGTTACACAACTGGATAAAGGATTTTTTACCGGAGCCGTTTTCAATGTACCCGTTGCTTTTGGAAATAAATTCGCTTTCGGAATTACCCCGTATTATACACTTCCCTTCTGGAAAGTAAATGCCTCGGAAATGCGTGATACCATGATGCCGAATTCTGTTCCTCAGCAGGAAGTTAGTGCTTATAAGGGTTGGATGGCATATGGAGGATTGCGGTTCACGTTAAGTCTTGGCGGATTTTCTATTTAAATGTTCTGCGACTTCCTCTGCTGTTGGCGTCCTTGCCGATACGCCAATATCTTCATTACATACTTTCATTTATTTCAGCACTGCTATGTGCGGCGTCCGCCGCGAACAAAAGCCTTCAATGTAATTAAATAATGTGGCCGGTGAAAAAAAACCAACCATGCGAATAATAATTTCATAATGCCGTCACTATGGGGCATGGATTAATGCATAGATTCCTCTGAGGTTGGCGTCCCCGCCAATCCTCCATGGTTTATCAAAAAAGAATTT
>CAYTFT010000109.1:4884-7616 GCA_964437155.1 uncultured Chitinophagales bacterium
TTCCTCTGAGGTTGGCGTCCCCGCCAATCCTCCATGGTTTATCAAAAAAGAATTTGGCGGCTTGGCGGGGACGCCAACCGCAAAGGAATTTTGGTGTTACTTTTTTTCAAGTCCGCCTGACCTTAATAGTCGGGCAGGAAAAAGGTAACGAAACGCGCAAACTGGCGCAAGCGTCCGCTCGTGCCTGCTATGTGCGGCGTCCGCCGCGAACAAAAATCCTCAATGTAATTAAATAATGTGGCCGGTGAAAAAAACACCAACCACGGCTTAATCTGAAATAGCACGCTAAACCGGGGCATTCATTTTCATTATTGAACCGTCTTCAAAAAATTTCACTTCAATAATATCTCTGTGTCTTACAATCACACCCTTTATATAGCCAAATGCATCAACACCTAAGGTCAGTTTATCCTTTTCATCTGCAATATGCCATTCGCAGATATGGAAGTCATGGGCATCCTCATCGCTTTTGAAAAAGCCGACAATAACACCCGAAATAGTTCTATTGTTTTTAAGCTTCACCTCTATCTGCCGGTTCGCGAGTGAAAAATATTTTTGATACAATATCAGTGAAGTATCAGTTTCCATTTTGATGTATTATGGCAGATTGTCCTTCCCGCTTTAATTCAACTTTACTCACCGGCTGATATACGAGCGGAACATATTCCACTATCACATCGCTCTTGTCGAGTCCGAATGCCCGTTCATCACTCTGGCTTATTCGTTTTAACAGAAAATAGGTGTTGAGTATGATCCCTTCCCGCAATGCAAATTCATTTTCAACGGAAAGAAATTTTTCGATCACCACAAATTTGAAGTCGGGTTCATTGTTGTATTTCGAACTGCCATCCGGACGAATATGCAGATTCAGCTCTTTATCGGCAATGAGTCTTTGCACGATCAGTTTAAAATATAATTCGGTGCGGGGCTGTATCCGGAACCCGACATTAATATTTACTTTGATCACCTTGTCATCCACGAGCTCTGAAACATCATACGTTAATGTATAAGGTTCGGTGGTGCGGTGAATATGCACAAACCAGTAAACATCTGCGCGCTTCGGTGATTTGGAAAATATGGAACGGATTATTTTATCTTCGATCTCATGTCGATAATTCGCTTTTGTGAGATAAATAAGATGCGTAGAGAATTTCTGCACACTGTCATCATCACTTAATTCTTTTATCGCGGGAACATAGCGGCCAAGATCAACGAATTTGGTAAAACGGTTGCTGATCTTCCGTCCCGAAAACACCGTATACATCGTAAACATATATATCGATGAGATCAGGAGGGTGATATAACCGCCTTCCGGAAATTTATGAATGTTTGCAACGAAAAAAGATATTTCGATCGTCGCGAAGAGCAATAATAAGGCTGTAACTAACAGGTAATGCCATTTCAGTTTATATAAAAGGAAAAATGTAAGCAGATACGTTGTCGCCATCATTGTAATGGTGATCGCAAGGCCGTAAGCGGCTTCCATATTTGATGAATTCTGAAAATATAATACAACTAATGTGCATCCGATCCACAACATCACATTCACACTGGGAATATAAATTTGTCCTTTCACTTCCGATGGCTGGCGCACTGCTACGCGTGGCCAGAAATTGAGGTTCATCGCCTCATTAATTAAGGTATAACTTCCGCTGATCAGCGCCTGTGAAGCAATAATGGCTGCGGATGTTGCGATCACAATTCCGAATATCAGAAACCATTGCGGCATGATCTCAAAAAATGGATTTCTGCCGTCGAGCAATGCACCGTCGCCGAGCTGCATCAGCCACGCCGCCTGTCCCATATAATTGAGGAGGAGACAGGTTTTAACTAATGTCCATGTGATGCGGATATTTTTTCTTCCGCAATGCCCGAGATCCGAATACAATGCTTCCGCACCGGTTGTTGCAAGAAATACGGCGCCGAGTAAAACAAATCCCTTCGGATATTGCGTTAAAAAATTAAATGCATAAACAGGATTGATCGCCTTGATAATGGCAGGATGTTGTGCGATCTGAATGCCGCCGAGTGTCGAAAGCATGATAAACCAGACCAGCATGGCAGGACCAAATGCGGAGCCCACTTTCGCCGTTCCGAAACGCTGAAAAAGAAATAATCCCGATAAAATAAAAATTACGATCGGCACCGTGGGAATTTCTTCCAGTCCGCGCAAATTAGTCAGACCTTCTACAGCAGACGCAACAGAAATCGGCGGGGTGATAATTCCATCCGCCAGCAACGTAGATGCACCGATGATGGTTGGAATAACAAGATATTTTCCATACCGCCGCACGAGTGCATATAAAGAAAATATGCCGCCCTCACCTTTATTGTCGGCTTTCAGTGTCAGATAAATATATTTGAATGTTGTTTGAAAAGTGATCGTCCAGAAAACACAGGAAATACCTCCGTAAACCAGCGCTTCACTCACCGGCCTGTCGCCTACGATCGCTTTTAATACATACAAAGGGCTTGTTCCGATATCTCCGTAAATGATCCCGAGGGCGATCAGCAGCGTCGCCGCGGTTACCTTGTTATTCCTGTCCTTAAATACTTTCACAATACCATATTTATCAGTGCAAAATTGCTGTGAAACCTATCGGTAAAATGTAAAACTCTTGTCGTTTGGTATAAAGAAAATATAAAGAAAAAGAATCGTGCAATGCAGCATTGCCCTCCGCTCTGCCGATTCTCCGAATCGGCTGTGGTGGATGAAGACTCCGTCTTCACTC
>CAYTFT010000110.1:0-7578 GCA_964437155.1 uncultured Chitinophagales bacterium
AATAAGGATTTTACCGGCAGCTCGGTTTCCGCTTATAAAATTTCAACCGGCGACATCACTACAACAAACCTCCTGAATATTTCTTCCGGTTGCGGGACTTCCGCATGGGTGAATAATTCCATTTATTATCAGGAAATGTTCGGCACATCCTTAAGCAAATATGATCCCGCCACTTTTTCCATTATCGACGAATCGGAATACGGGACAAGTTTTTATGCACTGGCATATGATGCAGTGAATGATCTTTTATATGCATCTGAAACGGATTATTTCAGCTACGGAAAAGTAAATATCTATGATGCCGCAGGAAGCCTTACCGGATTTTTTGATGTAAGCGTTTCTCCCGGGACAATTGCGTTCGATGTGCGGACTGAAACATCTGTAGCCGATATGGATGCAGTGCAACTGAATGTAGGTCCGAATCCCGTGGTAGAAAATATTTATGTTTCGGGAAGTCATGTGATCAATTCAGTAAAGATTTCAACCATTGACGGAAAATGCGTTGAAATGATCAATGGTATTGATGCCACAGAATGCAGCATCGGCATGAAAAAATATCCGGCAGGCAATTATTTCATTTCTGTTATTACCGATGATGGCGCTGTTACACGCATGATTACACATAATAATTAATTGCATAAAGGTGCATCCGGACAGAATTCCCGATGCACCTTTATTACGCTTTTGTGTCCCGCTCTCCGTTGCATATTATCGCCGGTATTCTGCTGATACTGGTTGCCGGATGTTCTCCTGAAAAGGGGACAGCCTCCCCGGAGAAATATGTCCGCACGATTCCTGTAAAGTATGCGAAGGGATTTACCATTACAGAAACGGAAAATTATATTTCTGTTCAGGTGCGCGATCCGCTCGATACGACAAAAATTATTGATACGTATCATTTATATCATGACGCTGCATTAATGCAACAGGCGCATGACCAGGTGCAAAATATTTTAATCCCTCTGCATGATCTCGCCTGTCTTTCCACTACGCATCTCGGTTTTATTGAGGCATTAGGTCAAGAAGATAAACTGATCGCATTCAGCGGTACAAAATATATTTTCAGTCCGCAGGTTAATGCACGGCTAAGCAGCGGTGAAATAAAAGAAGCCGGAAATGAAGGGGATCTGGATATTGAATTACTTACGGCATTAAAACCGGATATTATTATGGCGTACAATTCCGGAAATGAGGATTACGATCATTATCAGAAACTGAGGGTCATGCATCTTTCTCCCGTTATAAATAATGAATATCTCGAGCTCACACCTTTAGGTGAAGCGGAATGGATAAAATTTGTCGCCGTATTTTTTGATGCATTGCCAAAGGCTGAAGAAATATTCGACTCTGTAGCCAATGCTTACAATCAACTTGCAGCAGAAGTTGCCAAAGTAAATGCGCGTCCTACGGTATTTACAGGTATGGCTTTCAAAGGGGAATGGACAGTGCCGGGCGGAAAAAGTTTTGCTGCACATTATTTACAGGATGCCGGCGCTGATTATGTATGGGCAGAGGATGTGCATACCGGTAATTTCCCTGTTTCACTGGAGGAAGTTATTATGCGTGCAAAAAGCGCCGATCTCTGGTTGCATGCCGGCGGTGCAACAGATCTTGCATCCATTCGTGCAGCAGATGAACGATATATCGTTTTCAATGCATGGAAATCCGGTGCAGTGTTCAATAATAATAAAAGGCTCAATGCGCATGGCGGAAATGATTATTGGGAAAGTGGCGTAATTTCTCCGCAACTGGTGCTCGCCGATCTGATAAAAATTTTCCATCCTGCATTGTTGCCCGATCATACATTTGTTTATTATAACCGGCTCCAATGAATAACAGCCGCATATTTTTTACTTTTTTATTATTGTGCACGACAGCATTTTTGTTGTTCTGCCTCGATATTCTGCTTGGCTCGGCTTCCATTTCATTGCGCGAGATAATAGATGTTGTAACAGGACGCATCGGGAAAGAGGATCCTGTTTCGATTATTGTATTGCAATCGCGGATGCCAAAAGCGCTCGCTGCAATTATCGCAGGTGCCGGCTTGCCGGTTGCAGGATTGCTGATGCAAACCTATTTCCGGAATCCGGTAGCGGGACCCGATATGCTGGGTGTATCTGCCGGCGCCGGATTGTTTGTTGCAATTGTAATGCTGAGTGCAGGAAGTTTTATTTCCGCAAGTATTTTCAGCAGCTATGTAATTATTATCGCATCTGTTACAGGCTCTGTATTTGTTTTACTTATTATTTTATCCGTGGCGAATAAGATCAAAGATTCTGTCACATTGCTGATCTTCGGGTTGATGTTCGGCATGGCGATCAGCGCTGTAGTCGGTGTGCTGCAATATTTCAGTGATAAGGGAGCATTGCGCTTATTTATGTTGTGGACATTTGGCAGTCTCGGTGGCGTTACATGGCAACAGGTAATGATCCTGTTACCCGTAGTGGCTGCAGGGATCCTGTTTTCCTTTTTTATTTCGAAACAATTAAATCTGCTGTTACTCGGTGAAAATTATGCGAAAGCGCTGGGATTAAATATCAAAATCAGTAAAAATCTCATCATTATCATCACGGCAGTGCTCACCGGTGCTGTCACCGCATTTTGCGGGCCGATCGCATTTATAGGTATCGCAGTGCCGCATATTACCCGGATGATCTTGCGGACGAATGATCATTTTATACTTATTCCGGCAGTTGCATTAACCGGCAGCTGTATATTGCTGATCTGCGATATTATCGCGCAAACCCCCGGCAATACAGGTATGCTTCCATTGAATTCAATTACAGCATTTATGGGAGCGCCATTCATCATTTATATTATCTGGCGGAACCAGCATTCTAAAAATTATTTTTGATGGAAAATTCTGCCGCACCTGTTATTTCACTTAAGGATGTTTCCATTGGATATGGCAGCAGGATATTAATATCCCATGTAAATCTGGATATTGAAGCATCGGATATTATCGCAATTCTCGGATTGAATGGCACGGGAAAATCCACCTTGCTCCGGACAATCGGAAAATTACAGTCGCCGCTCGATGGGAAAATTTATCTGCATGGCCGCGATTTGCATACCATCTCTGAAAAGGAGTTTGCATCTCAGGCCGCGCTGGTGCTTACCGGAAGGGGAGATATGATTCCTTCACTCACCGTTTCAGAGATCTTCAGCATAGCCCGTTCACCATATACAGGCGTGATGCATACTTTATCTGCTGTGGATATTGCCGTGATTGAAAATGTAATGCACGATCTGCACATTGAACATCTTGCATCCAAAAAATTATATCAGCTCAGTGATGGCGAAGCACAAAAAATATTTATCGCAAAAGCGCTTATTCAGGAAGTTCCCCTGATCCTGATGGACGAACCCACCGCACATCTGGATATCCTGAATACACTTGAAATATTTTCCTTAATTAAAGATCTTTCCGCCCGCAATAAAACAATCATTTTTGCTTCACATGCGCTGGATCTTTCCCTGCAGATTGCAACAAAATGTTTTTTACTGGATCATGCAGGTAATTTTATTTTTGGAAAAACCGTTGAACTGATCGAAAAGGATGCATTCAGACCATTTTTCAGCTCCGACAAATACGGGTTTAATGCAAAGGAAAATCGCTTTGAGGCAAAAACAGGTGGTTGATCCTTAGGGTAATTCTGTTGTCAGGAATAATATTACCCTT
Source organism: uncultured Chitinophagales bacterium (assembly GCA_964437155.1). Classification (GTDB taxonomy): domain Bacteria; phylum Bacteroidota; class Bacteroidia; order Chitinophagales; family BACL12; genus UBA7236. Next base: position 3,683 of record CAYTFT010000110.1, read on the forward strand.
TTTTCTCCAGCACATAAATTCCCTGCCGGATAAAAAATATTACATGCCGGTATTCTGCCGATTTTAAAGTTAGGCCGTATTTTTCGAAAGCCGCCTTCCATTCCGCGTCGTTTTTATTTGTATGGGGACAGGGAGAATAAAACAGGTTGGCAAGTGAGTCGAGAAAGTAGGTGAGATACTGCTCCAGTTTATTATTGTAAATATCTTCCATGATCACCAGATTTTTGCAAACCCGTGTTGCTTCCTGTAGAATTTCATCCGGATTGTCGATATGATGTAAAACGGTAAGAATGATCCCCGACTGGAATGTATTATCGGCAAACGGTATTTTTTTCCCATCGTATACGATCGGTTTTTCAGAATCATCATACTGGCCTTCGTGAATATCCATCGGCACAATATCAAACCCTTTTTTTCTCAATAAATGCGCAGCGAGTCCGTTGCCGGAACCGATATCGAGAATTTTTACTCCCTTTGGTAAATTAGGAATCAACGGCCTTATCTTTTTTTCAACAAACGGCCTTCCGATTTTATGAAAATACAATTTCCTGAATAGCGGGACCTTATGGATGATATAGAGAATCAATGCAGCCGTTTTGAAACGGAGGCAAAGTTATCTTTTTTTGAATACCAGTGAGGCGGAGTTGATGCAATACCTTAACCCTGTTGGTGTTGAGGGCGCATCATCAAATACATGTCCGAGATGCGCATTACAACGGGCACAATGCAATTCATCCCTTTCATAACCGATCTCATAATCAGCATCATGGCCGATATTTTTCTCGTTTACAGGCTGATAAAAACTTGGCCATCCTGTGCCGGATTCGAATTTATGCTTTGCATCAAACAAAGGCATACCGCAGCAAACACAATAGTACATGCCATCTGCATGATTATCGTAATATGCATTTTGAAATGGCCTTTCTGTACCGGCCTGGCGGGTAACATAATACTGCATTTCGGTGAGTTGCTGCTTCCATTCCGCATCTGTTTTCTCTATCTTTTTACCATCCCATACATAATCGGGAGTTTCAAGTGGTACTTGCACAACCGTGCTGTCGGGAGTTGTTGTTTGTGCTGTCGGTTGATTTTGATTTCCGGGTTGTGTACAGGAAAAACACAGAGCGGAAACGGAGAAGGATAGCGCAAGGATCATTTTATACATATCAGTTGTTTGCAATAGTTGAAAAATGCTAAGAAGGAGTAAATATGTAACAAACCCGCCATTGTTTAGTTTGATTTAACTGTTAATTTGACTTAAGATTTTCCCTACATTTGCTGTATGAACAGTATGGAATTATTGATCAATGTGCAGGCAGAATTCCTGCATAAGAAGGAGGGAGGGCCGGTGCACGGCGCATCTTATATCGTCCGGTTATTTGATAAAGACCCTTTGAACGATGATTTTCTGGGTGAAACAACTCCGGATCACGAGGGTCGTGTGCACTTCGTTGTGCATCCCGGTGACTGGCGTAAAAAGGACCTCATCCGGGAGAATGCCCCTGATTTTTATATTACCGTATTACAGGATGGCACGGAGATTTTTAAAACACCGGTTGCCGTCAATTTTAATTTTGATACGGAGGGCAATTTCAACGCTGAGGACGGCGAGTGGATCGATCTTGGTACTTTTCTGATCTGATCATCATACAAGTTCGCCGGCAGGATACATTTGCTCCTGTTGTTCCTTCACCCGCTCATCGGAAATGTATTCATCATACGTCATGAGTTTATCGATCAGTCCGTTTGGCGTAATCTCGATCACACGGTTTGCAACTGTCTGCATAAACTGATGATCGTGCGAAGTAAAGATGATGAATCCCTTGAAATCCTGCAGTGCATTATTGAATGCAGTAATACTTTCCATATCCAGGTGATTCGTTGGCTCGTCCAGAATTAATGCATTCCCCCCAAGCAACATCGCGCGGGAAACCATGCAACGCACTTTTTCTCCACCGGACAATACCTTGCAGCTTTTTAAGGATTCTTCACCGCTGAATAACATCCTGCCTAAAAATCCCCGCACAAAAGATTCGTCCTTGTCCTTTGAATACTGACGCAGCCAGTCGATCAGGTTCATGTCGCCGGTGAAAAAAGCGGCATTTTCGTTCGGGAGATAATTGGAGGTGATAGTAACTCCAAATTTAAATTCTCCCGAATCCGGTTCTTTTTCTCCCGCTAAAATTTCAAAGAAATTTGTTTTGGCAACCGGATTACGACTTACGATCGCGATCTTATCGCCGCGTTCGGCAGTGAATGTTATATCACGGAAAAGATATTTTCCATCCGATTTTTTAGAAAGGTTTTTTACTGTCAGCACCTGATCTCCGATCTCTCTTTCAGGTGTGAAGAAAATACCGGGATATTTTCTGGTAGAAGGACGCAACTCTTCAATATTCAGTTTCTCCAGCGCTTTCTTTCTCGATGTTGCCTGCTTTGCCTTTGATGCATTTGCAGAGAAGCGGCTGATGAAATCCTGCAATTCCTTGCGTTTATCTTCCAGCTTTTTATTTTTTTGTGCAGTTAATTGCAACATAAGCTGCGAGCTTTGATACCAGAAAGAATAATTACCCGTGAAGATGGTGATCTTTCCATAATCAATATCTGCAACGTGCGTACAAACAGCATCCAGAAAATGCCTGTCGTGTGAAACCACAATCACGGTATTCTCATAATCGGCAAGAAAATTCTCGAGCCAGCTTATTGTATCAATATCAAGGTCGTTGGTAGGCTCATCCATCAATAAAATATCCGGATTGCCATATAAAGCCTGTGCAATGAGAACGCGTACTTTTTCTTTACCGCTGATATCCTTCATGAATTTTTCATGCAGGTCTTCTTTTATGCCGAGGTTACTCAATAATTCAGCGGCATCACTTTCAGCATTCCATCCGTTCATTTCAGAAAATTCGGCTTCAAGGTCACCTACACGAATGCCATCTTCTTCATTAAAATCGGGTTTGGCATATAATGCATCTTTCTCCTGAATGATGTTCCATAATTTTTTATGCCCCATCATAACCGTATGCAATACAGTATGCTGGTCAAATTCGAAGTGATTTTGTTTCAGCACGGCCATCCTTTCACCCGGGGTCATTTCAATAAATCCGGTTGTCGGTTCGATCTCACCGGAAAGTATTTTTAAAAAGGTGGATTTTCCGGCGCCATTCGCTCCGATGATACCATAGCAATTTCCTTTCGTGAATTTAAGATTCACTTCATCGAACAGGATCCGTTTGCCATAGCGGAGCGAAACATTATTAACTGTGATCATTGCATTGCAGATTTTGCGGGTGCAAAGGTAAGGAGAAATAAAGGGATTTTGGCAGAATTTCCAAATAACAGGCGTTCGCTGTCATTCGTGCAATAACAGCTCTATATCGCCGATCAGCTTTTTGACCTCAACAGAATCGGTGCCGTCGTAATAGCCCCGGATGCGCCCTTCGCGGTCAACCAGCGCGAAATTCTCGGTATGCACAAAATCACCGGGTCCGCCGTCCCCTTCAGAGGCGTCTACAAGGTAGCTGTAGCGCGCAAGGTCATACAACTCCTTCTTATCGCCGGTCACAAATGTCCATTTATGCGTGTCAATGTCGCGGTTTTTCGCATAGCGTTTCAATTTGGAAGGAGTATCGGTCTCCGGATCAACAGTATGGGAAAGAAAAAATACATCCGGATTCGCGGCATACACCTTATATGCCCTGATCATTTCTTCCGTCATGATGGGACAGATACCCTGACAGGTGGTGAAAAAGAAATCGGCAACATAGATCTTATCCTTAAACCGCTCCTGTGTAACAACATTGCTGTCCTGGTCGATCAATGAAAACGAGGAAACATAATGCGGGTCCCCGTTGCCCTGTTGCGGACCGTAAAAGGGCAATACCGGTTCTTTT
>CAYTFT010000111.1:0-7560 GCA_964437155.1 uncultured Chitinophagales bacterium
GAAGATCAAAATGATCTGGTTGCTGAAACAAATCAATTCGCAGATGCAATTATTCAATTGACAGGGAATACCTATTATGCCAGAGAAGTGATATCGCTCGAGAAGTATGTAGGGATGCAGTTAAAAAAATTCGGCAAAACTCTCGCCACTGCAGAAAGTTGTACCGGAGGAAAAATTGCACAGAAAATAACATCGGTCCCGGGCAGTTCCGCTTATTTTAAAGGCGGGCTGGTTGCCTATGCAAATGCAATAAAAACGGACCTGCTCCGCGTTCGCCCGCTGACACTCGAAAAATCCGGGGCCGTCAGCAAAGAAACAGTGGAAGAAATGCTGGATGGCGCTTTATCCCTTTTCCGGACGGACTATGCCATCGCGGTTTCCGGAATAGCCGGCCCGGACGGAGGGACAGCCGAAAAACCGGTGGGAACCATCTGGATCGGTGTTGCCGGCAGGGAGGGACGCACCGTAAAAAAGTATTTTTTCAACAAGAACCGTGACATCAATATCGAATATGCATGCATGTTTGCTCTCCACGATTTACGCATGCTGTTGACGGATTACCTTGTTAAAGCATAATAAAGAAGCTAAATTTGCCGGAAGCAGCGGAGGCAGAGGTGTGTCTGTTCCGGATGCTTGTTTTATCCAAAAAATTGTAATGTTTTTGCTATGGCTCAACAGGAATTAATCATGCCCAAAATGGGTGAAAGTATAATGGAGGCCACCATTCTGAAATGGCTGAAGAAGGAAGGCGATACCGTAGAAGTTGATGAGGCTGTTCTGGAGATCGCAACCGACAAGGTTGACAGTGAGGTTCCATCACCGTTTGCGGGAAGAATTACCAGCGTTTTGTTTAAGGAAGGAGATGTTGTGCAGATCGGGAAGGCGATAGCCATTATCGAAAACGGAAATGCGACTACTGTCGTAACACCAGTAAAAGTGCAACAGGATATTCCCGTCGAAAAGAAACCTGTTCCTGTGACGGAACACCGCCCCGAGGTCACGGGGAATGTTTCCGGAGACAGATTTTATTCCCCGCTCGTTCTCAACATAGCCAGAGAAGAAGGTATTTCCATGTCGGAACTGGAAAAAATTCCCGGAACAGGAAAAGACGATCGTGTAACAAAGGCCGATATCCTGAATTATATAAGCAATAAAGGAGTGGTGCAGGCAACGGTTACTGATATCGCAACCAGTGAAAAACAATCTGAACCGCCTGTGGTGAAGGAAGCACCGAAAAAAGAGGAACAACCTGTTATTGCAACGGGCAACGGTGAGATCGTTGAAATGGACAGAATGCGCAAGATGATCGCCGACCATATGGTGATGAGTAAAAAAACATCCCCGCATGTTACTTCTTATGTTGAAGTAGATATGACGCCGATCGTTGAATGGCGCAACAAGATCCGCGATAAATTTGAAAAACGCGAAGGGCAAAAAATCACATTCACGCCGATATTTATTGAAGCCGTTGCTAAAGCAATAAAAGATTTTCCGGCAATAAATATTTCCGTGAACGGATATAATATTATTTATAAAAAGGATATTAATATCGGTATGGCAGCAGCATTGCCAACCGGCAATCTGATCGTTCCGGTAATTAAAAATGCTGACAGGATGAATCTTGTCGGGCTCACTGCTTCGGTAAACGACCTCGCCGGCAGAGCGAGAAATAATAAATTAAAACCGGAGGAAATTCAGGACGGGACCTTCACACTTACAAACGTGGGTTCATTCGGGAGCCTGATGGGAACCCCGATCATTAATCAGCCGCAGGTTGCAATCCTTGCTGTTGGCGCTATTAAGAAAAAACCTGTAGTTATGGAAACAGCTTACGGTGATGTTATTGCCATCAGGCATATGATGTTCATGAGTATGAGTTATGATCACCGCGTGGTTGACGGCATGCTTGGCGGCAGTTTCCTGAAGCGGGTTGCCGATTATCTTGAAGGGTTTGATGTGGACCGTGAAATTTAAAATGCATGCAGATATAAATTAAATCCTGAATTAATTATTATATCCCTGAAAAAACACCCGAATTAACAAGTAAAAAATAACATGGTAATAGAACAATTATATACCAATTGCCTTGCAGAAGCTGCTTATTATATTGAAAGCGATGGCGAAGCGGCGATCATTGATCCGTTGAGAGAAACAGATCCGTATATTGAAAAAGCGGAAAGCAGAAATGTAAAAATCAAATATGTTTTTGAAACGCATTTTCATGCAGATTTTGTTTCCGGACATATTGACCTTGCGAAGAAAACAGGTGCGACAATTATTTACGGACCGGAGGCACAAACACAATATGCCGTTATCAATGCAAAAGACGGAGAAGAATTCCGTGTAGGAAAAATTCGCATACGCGCTTTACATACTCCGGGTCATACACTGGAATCCACCTGTTATTTATTACTGGACGAGGATGGAAAGATGCACAGCATTTTCACCGGAGATACATTATTTGTCGGCGATGTTGGCCGTCCCGACCTTCTCGACGGGATCATGACAAAAGAAGAACTCGCATCTAAAATGTTTGATTCTCTCAACAATAAAATCAAACCTTTGCCGGATGATGTGATCGTATATCCTGCACATGGCCCTGGCAGTGCCTGCGGAAAAAGCATGGGAAAAGAAACATTTTCCACTATCGGCATACAGAAAAAAACAAATTATGCGTTGCAGGAAATGACACGCGAACAATTTATTGAAGCAGTTACGGACGGACTTACACAACCACCGCAATATTTCTTTGAAGATGCACGCATAAATAAAAACGGTTACAATGCGATCACCGACGTAATAGAAAAGAATACCAAAGCATTGCGTGTGGAGGAGTTTGAAAATGCAATGAATGCCGGCGCATTGATTTTAGATACGCGGATAGCAGAGGTTTTTGAAAAAGGATTTATTCCCGGTTCGCTCAACATCGGACTCAACGGTATGTTTGCTGTCTGGGTTGGAACATTGGTAGATATACACCGGCCGGTAATTCTTGTTACTGATCCCGGAAAAGAAAAAGAATCAGTATTGCGGCTCGCACGCGTGGGATACGAAAAAGTGGAAGGATATCTTGCCGGCGGAATACATGCCTGGACAGATGCCGGAAAAAAGACCGAAACGGTGCACAGCATTCATGCAAAGGATATTCAGCAATATTACGGGAAGGATAATGTATTGATCCTCGATGTGCGAAAACCATCAGAGTTTGAAAGCCAGCATGTGAAGGGAGCGATCAATATTCAGCTCAGTGAGATTGAGAGCCGTGTAAATGAGCTTGACCACTCAAAGAAATATGTTTTACATTGCGCTGCCGGTTATCGCAGCATGATGGCTGCTTCCATATTAAAGCAACATCATTTCGAAAATTTCCTGAATGTTGACGGCGGATGGAATGCAATTAAAAAAACGGATCTCCCTATGGAGTCAGCAATTACCGAATTAATTTAATTATACAATACAGAAGGCAAGTTACAATTACATGCACAAAAAGGTCCTCTTTATATTACTGCTGATCGCCGCATCATCCTGCGAGGACCATCTGATCAGTCTTGCCAAGGAGGAAATTGAGGGCACCTGGACTGTGTATAAATATGAAGTTGACACAATTGACGTAACACCGGTTTTTACAGGAACGTATCTGGATTATTCCATTGAATTCGACAGGGTAAAAAACTATACTGAAAATTACACGCTGGGGGTTACACCGGTTACCGTTACCGGAATCTATTTATTCAGTGACAATGCGAAGATCATGACCTTGTCTGATGAAAATGGTTCAAGGGTGTTTGATGTGGTTACACTGAATGATACTGCGCTCACCCTTCAGTATATGGATTCTCTTCCTACTACCGTTCTCTACCTCGAGCATTTATAAAAAAGGGCCGCACCTTTAGGATACAGCCCTTCTTTTCCAAACCGGACAAGTCCGGCTCCATACATTCTATTATTTTTTCTCTCTTTTTACGTCTCCTTTCGCCTCATATTCCTTGAAAATTGCTGCGGGATCATAGTTTTTCACCGATTTCCCTTTTCGGATGATCTTGATATGGTTGATGGTATCGCCCTGTTCGATAGCATTCACTACATCCTGGCCTTCTACCACATGTCCGAAAACTGCATGTTTACCGTCCAGCCACGGCGTTTCCTTATGCGTGATGAAGAACTGGCTGCCATTCGTGAATTTTCCGGCATTTGCCATGGACAGGATGCCCGCGCTGTTATGCTTCAGGTCGCTGTGGAACTCATCTTTGAATGCGTATCCCGGACCGCCGCTTCCGTTACCTGCCGGGTCTCCGCCCTGGATCATGAAATCCTTGATCACCCGGTGAAATTTCAGTCCGTCGTAATAAGGAGTCCCTGCCGGCTTTGCCGTATTATCAATTTTTCCTTCTGCAAGTCCCACAAAATTTGCTACCGTTAAGGGTGTTTTCTGAAATTCAAGAAATACAATAATATTTCCTTTTGTTGTTTGGAGTTCGGCATATAAACCATCCGGGAGATGTTTATATTTCTTTTTATCGCTTTGAGCGAAAAGCAGTGATTGCGTAAACACCGCCATCAATAAAAAAATACTGATCTTTTTCATATGCATTGTTGATTTGAATTTTATATGGAATTTTCGCTGGCGAATGCAGGCAACACACTTATGAAATACCTGATCGTATCGTCCAGTGATAATTTAGAAAAACCTCCGGAGGCATTTTTATGTCCTCCCCCGTTAAAGAAAATCCGTGCCAGAATCTCCACATTCACATCTCCTTTTGAACGAAAGGAAATTTTAATTCTGTCACGGTCTTCTGTAAATAATACCGCCATATGCACCTGCTTCATGGCAAGCGGCAAATTTACGATACCTTCCTTATCCCCGATGTTCAGTTTGAATTTTTCAGCTTCCTGCATCGAGATGCTCATATATGCAGCATTAAATTCAGGGACGAGGTGGAGACGTTCGGAGAACAAATATCCGATAAACCGGATCCTGTTTTCCCCATATTGATTGTAAACATTATTATGGATCTCCTCTACATTGATACCTTGTTCCATCAGTTTACCTGCAATGCTATGTACTCTCGAAGTGGTATTTGAATATTGAAAAATACCTGTATCCAATGCAATCCCGGCATAAATACAGGCAGCAATCTTTTCATCCAGTAATTGTTCATCTCCGGCCATGCACATAAAATCGTATACCAGTTCCGCAGTGGAACTTGCTTTATCATTCCAGAGAATATAATCTGTAAAATGATCGGGTTCACGGTGATGATCGATCATGACAGTCACCGGTTTCTGATTCAGCTTCTTTACGTCCTCGCCCAAGCCCTCTATGCGTTTCAGGGCATTGAAGTCAAGGAAAAAAATACAATCTGCACGGGTGAGAATAGCGAAACAGGTCTTTGGATTTTTCTGATGATTATAACATGTATCGCTCATTGGCATCCAGTTCAGAAAATCCGGAAAATCATCGGGAACGATCACATCCGCAGTATGGCCGTTTTTTTCAAGATACATTTTCATGGCCAGCGCCGATCCGACTGCATCGCCATCAGGACGAATATGTGTGAGCAGAACAACCCTTCTTGGTTGTTTCAGAAATGTAAATAATCCGCGGAGTTCTTCCATGTAACTTTCTGCGAAGGTCACCATTTTTTACATTTTTTAAAAATGGAAGATCTGAATACCTATCTTTGCGGCAAATTTTAAATGGATATGACAGGTAACAGTACATTGACCATGATCAAACCCGATGCGGTCAGAAAGAATTATATCGGGCCGATTTTAAAAATGATCAACGAAGCCGGTTTCCGGATCGTTGCAATGAAATACACAAAACTCAGCAGGGAGAAAGCGGGTGAATTTTATGCAGTGCATAAAGAAAGGCCCTTTTATGGAGAGTTAGTCGACTTTATGAGTTCAGGACCGATCGTTGCTGCTATCCTCGAAAAAGATAATGCGGTTGAAGATTTCAGAAAACTCATTGGTGCGACCGATCCATCAAAGGCAGAAGACGGTACCATCAGAAAATTATATGCAGCATCCATTGGTGAAAATGCGGTGCATGGAAGCGACAGTGATGAAAATGCCGGAATTGAGGGCGATTTTCATTTCAGCAAGCTGGAAAGATTCTGAAAGCAATTGGTAAAATAATCCGATCCGGTCGTAACTGACCGGATTTTTTTTTTGCATGAAGACCGGGTAAAAAAAAGAAAAAACCCGTTGCGGTTTTTATACCGGAACGGGTTAACCAAAACAGGTTCCCAATGGCAAAATAAATTACTTGGAAACCTCTATCTTTCGTATTACACTTTCTTTCGAAGAACTGATCTGAAGCAAATATAATCCGTTTGGAAATGTCCTCAAATCAATTCCAAAAATATTTTTTCCCACACCACATAACTCATTGAAAGTCTGCAAGTTACGACCTTCAATATCTTTTAAATCAATGGAAACATGCATGTCAGTAGCGGCGTCGATTTCAACAGTCAAATCGTCAGCAACCGGGTTCGGAAACACCTGTATTTCTGACAGATTCCGTGTATCAATTCCCTCTACAAAAGACACCGTTGCAACGTAGGATTTCGGGGTATAATTTACGGGTGAATAGCAGGTATAAGTGACCGGAGTTGTGAAGTCCTGTGCTACCCCCGAAGCCGGGTCAACATACTGACCGGTAATGTCAATTGACGGAACCAGGGCGGTTACGTCGGTACCCTCCGGAACGTTAATACTTATTGTTCCGGCGGCCTGATCGATACTACCGGATGCTGCCGGGGAGGTAAAATTGAACACGACAATGCTGTTTGGATAGGCAGTGGCATATCCGTCAATATCATTTTTGTCTCTCGGGATCAGTTTCCAGTTGCCAAAGCTGTAATACATGGGCCCCTGGATAAAGGAAAGGTTTTCCCCCATGGTAAGTGTATCGGCGCCAAACTCAAAATTGATCTCATAGGAGTAGTCATCACAGCGCATCCCGATCTCCGGTGAATTGGTAATATTCACTCTCCATTCACCAAAAGCCCCACCGGCACCGGCGTCGGCGTTATTGGAGGTGACAAAAACGTCGTCAAACCGCACCAGCATTCCTTCGTAGGGTTCTGTTGCGTCATACACTTTAGCATCCACCTGCATCGGGTCGATCCCGGTTACAAAAGCCGGCATCGGGTTCATGGAAGAAACCAGGTCGTAGGTAATATTGGTAAGCTTGGTAACGCCAAACTCCTCAATCACTTTCCCTGATGTGATGTGAATAATATCTCCGCGGAACAATGCATCTGTTCCGTCACCGGGGGCCGATTTGATGAAAATACCCTGATAAGGTGATGCACCTTCCTGCACCGCGACCATACCAAGATCATAGGTTTGGGTGGTGGATGTGACTGTCGCTTCAATATCCATCACCGAAATACTGTCGTTTGCCCATACGGATGCGCCGGATGTGAACGGTGTATTCTGGATCTGTACGATGGAATGGATGCCATCGTCATATACTATATATATATTAGGTGAAACTGGAGCCGGATAGCTTACACTGTTGCCATCATTATCGGTCGAAAAGATGTA
>CAYTFT010000112.1:0-3758 GCA_964437155.1 uncultured Chitinophagales bacterium
CCCTTATACCGGATGCCTTCTTTTTTCAGGCCATGCATAGTTGGAAGAATAATTTTATCCTCCACTTTCTGCATAAAATTATCCGTTGCAAATGGAGGAGGAGAAACAGCGCCCATACCTCCTGTATTTAATCCGGTATCTCTGTCGCCGGCTCTTTTATAATCCTTGGAAGGAGGCAGAATTAAATAATGATCACCATCCGAAAGAATAATGACAGTTAATTCAATTCCGGTTAAAAACTGTTCGATCACAACTGTATTTCCTGCGTCCCCGAATTTTCCATGCAGCATTAAATCCAATTCAGTGATCGCCTGTTCACGGGTTTCACAAATAACAACCCCCTTTCCTGCGGCAAGCCCGTCTGCTTTTAATACAAGGGGCAATGTATGCTGCATGATATAATGCTTAGCTGCAGTCTGATCCTTTGCAGTAAACTCTTTGTATGCGGGAGTTTGCACGCCATTGCGCTGCATGAATGCTTTTGCAAATGACTTACTGCCTTCAAGTCTTGCAGCGCTTTTATCAGGTCCGATCACCGGAATATGTTTTACCGTTTCGTCGGCTGCAAAATAATCAACGATCCCTTTTACAAGCGGGTCTTCCGGACCCACCACCACCATTTCGATCTTGTTAGCTGAACAAAATGCGGCAAGCTTTGGGAAATCTGTAGCGGCTATATCAATATTTTCTCCGAGATCGGCAGTGCCCGGATTACCCGGAGCAATAAACAGTTTGGTGCATTGTGGTGAGCGCCCTATGATCCAGGCCTGGGCATGTTCTCTTCCGCCGGAACCAAGTAAAAGGATATGCATACGGCAAAGATAAGGAAGGAGAAACCAGGAAGTTCACTGCCAGATAATCATATTCAGTTATGGCGTGTTTATATTTGCTGCCCGAATCATTTGATCCCCTGATAAACAAATCAGACAGGTTTATTATCACATGATTTTTCTGAACTGATCATCATTCAACATGAAAGTAACCGAACATATCAAAAAAGCGGATAAGACCCTTTTATCCTTTGAAATATTACCGCCGCTCAAGGGAAAAAGTATTCATAATATTTACGAAGTGCTGGATCCGCTCATGGCATTTGATCCGGCATTTATCAATGTTACCTATCATCGCAGTGAATACATGTATAAAAAACGCAGCGATAATAGTTTTGAAAAAGTATTCATCCGCAAGCGGCCCGGAACGGTAGGAATTTGTGCTGCCATTCAGTTCAAATATAAAGTGGATGCGGTTGCACATATTATTTGCGGAGGCTTCACAAAGGAGGAGACGGAAGATGCGCTTATCGATCTCTGGTATCTGGGCATTGATAATGTATTATTGCTGCGCGGGGATGCTCCGAAAAATGAAAGAGATTTTACGGCAGAGCCCGGCGGACATAAATATGCAGTTGAATTAGTTCAGCAGGCTATTCGAATGAATAAGGGAATGTATCTGGAAGAAGATCTGCTCGACGGCGGTAAAACAGATTTTTGCGTGGGAGTTGCCGGATATCCTGAAAAACATTTTGAAAGCCCGAATCTTAAAAGCGACCTTAAATATTTACACGCGAAAGTTGATGCGGGTGCAGAATATATTGTTACACAAATGTTTTTTGATAACAATAAATATTTTGCCTTTGTTGACCGATGTCGCGCAGAAGGGATCACCGTTCCGATTATTCCGGGCATAAAACCCATCACGGCGGCATCGCAGGTACATTCTATTCCGGGTGTATTTCATGTTGACATTCCGGAGGCGCTGAGTGAGGCCGTTGAAAAATGTAAAACAAAGGAAGAAATAAATAAGACAGGAATTGAATGGTGCATTGAACAGACACGCGACCTGATCAACAGAGATGTGCCCTGCATCCACTTTTACACCATGGGTAATGTAACCGCGATGCAAAATATTGTAAGGGAGACTTTCAGAAAATAAGCGTAATAAAAAATTGACCCGCACAAAATCTGTGCAGGTCAATTTAATTAAACAGAATATGTATTCTGTAAAAATCAGGTAAGCTGAAAGCAGATCAGGCTTTGATTATTAAATAAGCCTGTATTACCTACAGACGATAACCGGTGAATGACCGGGATAAACAAAAGGACTATTTGCCATTTACCAGTTGCTGCTTTTCTCCCTCAACATAATTCTGATCAGGAAGCTGCAGCGCATGCTAATTGGGATTTCAAATGCACAGGAGGCATAAATATCATACAACCTGTGTGATATTATTCAGGATTAAATCTGCTATCTGCCTGATGCTGTTCCCAACATTACCTGATATAATTTCAAAGCGCAACACTAACGCTCACTGCTGCATATGGTGATGATGCATCCCATTTGAAAACATTCAGATCTGTTGTAATTCCGAATGGCGTTCCGCCTGCACTGGTAATTTCGACAGGGACATTTGCCATTTCGGACAAGTAACCCAATCTGAAATCCAGTGAAAGCGCGTCTTTTTCAAAAAATCCGATATCCAATCCAAGATTATAGGCAAATCCCAGTGAGTTGGTTTCATCTGCATTCGTTTCATACGTTTCTTCACCAACAGCAAATGTTGTCAGAATTTTGGGAACGCGGGCGTTCACAAATCCTGCCTGTGCAAAGGGTCGGAATGCGGGGATTTTACCACCGGAGTTTGGGTTCACGAGATACGTGAGGCCCGTTAGCATTCCGGATGAATAATATCCAGTGCATGCATAATCCGTCAGATCCTGTCCGTGATCGGCATAAAATGTCTGCATACCTGCGAGATCCTCGGCCGAGTGACTGGTGCCATAAAACGTGACGAGAAAGGCCAGATTATTAAATCCGACACTGTAGTTTAATCCTCCCGCCAAACCGGTTTCATTTCCACCTGTGTTAAGGTCGTTATTGTCCTGCTGGAGCCACATATTAGCGCCTACGAACAGAGATACTTTTTGTTGAACATCTCCTGATTGCGCGTACGCATGTAAAATCAGGAATGCCGTTGTCGTGAATAGTAGTGTGAATTTTTTCATATTATTTATGGATTTAGTTGAAAGCAAATAAAATAATACCCATCGGAAATATACAATCTTTTCAGCACAGGGTCGATAGCCGGTTTATTACCAAGGGTAGCGCTGGTGGAGGGAGATCTGTATTTATTGGGGGATTCCATAGCCCATAATTCATCTCCGTTGTTCACGTCGATCGCGTGCAACAATCCATCTCCGTCACTCCCATAATAAATAATACCATTGAAACAGATAATATCTGTTGGCGTTGCGCCTGCGTCCTGGTTATCCCAGATTACATCACCCGTAACTGCGTCGAGCGCATAAATACTTTCGCCGCTTGTTTTTACGATGATCTTTCCGTCGACCTCCAGTAAATTTGCATAGAGCAGATCCTCACTTGTATACGTTGCCGTCCAGTCCCAGTCCTTTTCACCTGTGGCAGCATCGAAACAATATACAGAGTAAGTACCTTTAAAATACACTTTTCCGTTATGGAGCAATGGCGGATAGATGGCACTGTTTCCATAAAAATCAATATCCGCATTCATCCAGACAAGCGTATCGGCAGACATGTTATAGCAATAGAGATCGATCTTTCCATCGTAGGGATCGGATTTCCACTGGCGATTCTGGAAATATAAAATGGTATCGTTATTTCCGTTCACTTCAGCAGCCGGAGGATAAATTCCAACACTATAATCATCTACCATATCAATGGTATAGATAGTATCCCATATCCCGGTTTGAATATCGGCCATAACAATTGAACCAGAATAA
>CAYTFT010000112.1:3858-7473 GCA_964437155.1 uncultured Chitinophagales bacterium
GATAGTATCCCATATCCCGGTTTGAATATCGGCCATAACAATTGAACCAGAATAATATGGGTTAGATCCGGTTTGATGTGTATGGAATATTTTATTTCCAAAATTAGTCAGCTTCGTACCTCTGCTTTGTTCGCATTCATAATGCCATACAATTGATCCATTATTTAAATCAACCACTCGCGGATCACTATTGCATAAGGTTGCATAGTAATGATCAAACACAAAACTCCCGTTGCCCATTAAATAAGAAATAGCATTGCAGTCGATATTAAATGCTGCGTCTGTTTCCCATATTAAACCGGCATCTGCGGTATCTGCCATTTTCATCACAACAGGGTGACCGCCAGAATACTTTTCAGCACTGTAGATTATTCCATTGTTAAAGAAAACAGGATACATACAACTACGGTATGTTGTATCAGCAGCAAGCGGAACCTGCCAGACAACAGGTAGTAATGATTCAGGAAATGATTCCTGTGTTGTATCATCAAGGAACTCTTCCTTTTTACATCCGTAAAAAAGCAGAGAGACAATCATTGATATGTAAATCAACATCTTCATTATCTTTCATCAGTATTAAAGAAATTTCCGTGATTTCCGTCGAATAATTCCTTCAACTTATCCTCTGTATTTTCATCATTTCGCATACTCAAATGATTACTGCCGGTCATTTTGCGGCCGAATCCGGGTGTTAATTCAATTTGTCCGAGACACTCGCTTGCCGATTCCGCCAGCACCACTCCATCATTTGGTTTTTCTATGAGTGCATAATTAATTGTAGTAATACAATCTCCCCAATCGGGATCACAACTTTCACCGGGTTCGATGGTATATTCGGTGGTGGTCAGGTCCATTTCATGTTCGTTATCACATATACAGGTCCAGGAAGTTTCTTCATATTCTTCGGCGCCAATAATACATTTCCAGATAGAATTTGCACTTACCCAGAAATCATAGCCGGTCAGGTAGCAATCTCTGATATAGGTAACGTCATCGGGATCGCCGAAGGGAATAATACCAAAAAATAAACCGAGGCCCGGGGATGGGGACATATCTTCAATTATATCAGCTAAAATAGCATATTCCAAATATTTTGCAAAATACAGATCAGTATTTACATCCGCGTAATTTGTCAGCGTCTGATCGTCTGTAGCACCGAAGGGTTCAAATCCATATGCATCGGTATTATTCGGCTCCCGTCCCGGCATGGCATGCACGAGTGTATTCCACATTACGGGTTCAGTTTCTTCACCATAAAAACATACATAAGGAATATCAGGAGTGAAAGCATTGAGTGTAGCCAGCTGTTCGGAGCCCACCATATAACTTTCGGTAATTCCTGAAGTATAATCTTTAAACAGCATCGGCGCGATATTTAATTCCAATGAATTGCAAAACAGGTCTACAAAGGCATCTTCTTCAACAGGATCTAAAAAGAGGTCGAGAAAAAAATTATCCTCCACCATTTCTGCAAGCGGTCCGCCAACAAGATCGGTGCAAATGGTGCCCACCCAATCCATCAGTTCATCGCGGTTATTCAAAATACGCGCACCCTGATGCGGTGATCCGAATGTGACGAGTCCGTAAAACGAGCGAGGCTCCATGCCCAAAGCACCGGTTGCAATATCATAATCCACCTGGCGGGAAACAATTCCGCCCTGGCTATGTGCGATGATAAATGACTTATCATCGGGATCAAATGCTTCGAGGTCGCCCTTTAATTCCATTGCAGCAAATGGCAAAGAAATATCGGCATAATCGGGTCGGGCAGAATTAATCATATAATTTGTTTCAGAAAATAATGATGCCTGGCTCCAGCTGATTCCGGTACTTCCGTCATCATCACCTTCCCCGCCCAAACCGTGAATAAAAAAAACACGACGGTCGGTGAGCAATACAGGATCGGCCCATGTTTCTGCAGTCAGCGATAGCGGATCAAAATCCACATGTTCAATCCCGGAAATATTAATGCTTGTTGCACTGGTGCCACATTGTATCAGCGGCTGCGACAAGGCGTTCAACGCCATTGCGATTGCCATCAAAGGCAAAATAAATTTTTTCATGTTACTGTTTTTAAGAGATTAGATATTAATTTTTCATAAAGGAGCGGGAAAACATTTTCCCGTCGGCATCTACAGAAATAAAATACATTCCGCTGCCTGCAGTACTGATGTCAAGAATATACTGATCATCCCCGGAATTAAATTGCTTTTCGAGAATTATGCGACCGGTATTATCACTGATTGAAATACGGACATTACTGGCAACAACCGGCAAAGTCAGCGTGATATCGGAAGTTGCGGGATTCGGAGCAACAAAAATCTCATCCTCCTTCAAAACAACACCATTAACAGATCTTTGCTTGCCGAAATCGATTTCATACGAAGGATACGTTTTAATTGCCACCTGATGCACACAATGATCCGAGAACCGCAGATCTTCACGGTTAACAATACTGAATGAAGGCACCGTTTGTCCGATACTATTGATTTTAAATCCATCCTTTTTTGAATATTTCAACTGTCCTTCAGGATAGGCAATACGCACTTCATTTGTAAGAGAGGCATTATTAAACAAAAATGTGATCGTATCCCGTTTCAGAGAAATTGTCCCGTCTGCATCTTCGCCAATTACAAATCCGGAATCAATAAATACATTCATCAGATCCTGCGATAATTCCGTGAACAGCGGAACGATCATTCCATTGGATGCTGCAAACTGTTCTTTAAACTGTCCGGCCAGTTCCTGATATTTTTTACTATGCGGCTGATCATAAAGAACATTTCCGTCAGCATCATACATAATAATTGCATCGGCATTCACCTCTGTCCTGTACGGGATCGTCATCCAGTCTTCAAATTTTGAATTCTCCAGGTGATACACTGTTGTGGCAACAGTATTATCATTCACGGATTGAATGACACTGTCTTTGACTGTCACCGGACGCATTTTTACTTTTTCAGCGATGGTGAATTCTGCAAAAGGATCGGTGATCTGATAAACCGTTTTTGTTTCTTCACGATAACGCACCGTGTAACTTAAACCGGAATAATTTTCATCCGCGTTCGGGCCAACTGCATTTTGTGCATCCACCTGCGCGGGCAGCAGGAACGACAACACAAGTGAACAATAAATAATCCGGAAAAGCGGGGATGGGAACCTTGTTGCAAACTTTTGCAATCTGTTCCCGGGCTGGTATGCATGCATACCACGGGTACTCAATTTCATTTAATTGATTTTAAGGGTTAAACAATGAAACAATGCTAAAAAGCCTGTCTGATATTTCCAAATTATTTTGAAGATTTTTTTGAAATAAAATTTAATGGATGCGGGGACTTAGATAATCTTCTATATATAGATAATCTATAAGGGAATGAGTAATGTGTATTGAGAAGGAAGGAGCAAGGAGTTGAAGTTTTGGAGTTTTATTGATGAATAAAATTATCTTTTTACGAAAATCAGGCATTCACACCGCCCACTGCGTGTTCGGGCAGGCATTCACCATTCACCATGCACAAAAAAATGGACCGGCAGTAACGATGATTGCATCATATAAGAATAATCCCGGTCACGATTCACGAATTAATTTTTGCCGGCAGGTGAATTGCTACCGTT
>CAYTFT010000113.1:0-7454 GCA_964437155.1 uncultured Chitinophagales bacterium
GGAACAGCAGCGGCAACTGACCAGTTGACTGCTTTTAAAACGGTATTATCCTCCGCAATAAAATAATCGTCGATCATTTTTGCCGCAAAAAAACAATTGAATGCACTCGATGAAGTATGTCCGCTCGGGAATGAACTTGTCATCGCGCCGCGCAAGCGATAATCATCGGGATATGCGGTATTATACGCATAAGGTCGCACCCTGCCGACCGAATTTTTCAGCACGTCGGTGATGCCTGCTGTAAGAACGGAACCCTCTGCATAGAGAATAAGATTCGTAAATAATTGTTCGGGAGCACGATAACCCGATGCAATGGAAATAAATCCGATGGCAAGTGTTGATTTATTTACAATATCACTGAGCTCACCGGCACGGCTTGCATAGGCAGAATCAAAATAAATGATATTGCGCTCGAACCAGGGAATGGATTCTATATTTAATGCATCCAGATCATCGGCGGTGAGCGGTTTATTTTCGATGAGCAGATCTGCAACCCCTAATGCTGCAGACGGCAAAGTGATCCAGAGTTCTTTTTTAAGATGCAATGCATATATATTCTGCACTGAATCTCCCCATTCGGGAAAAAGCACTTTTGTATCAGCATTCTGTCCCTGAACGCTCATTGTAATACAGCCACTCAGGAGGGCGGTTGTTATAAGTGATCGAAAATGCATTTTCTGCCCGGCCAATTAATAATCATTCAGATATTGATAATTATAATCATTTCCGGAAGATTTTACATATACGCGGTCATGACCGATCATTTCGACGGCATGAATAATATCATCGATCTTTTCTTCCAGGTCTTCATCATCCAGAATCAGTCCGCCATAATCCACGAACATAGGCTCAATTTCAAATGTGGACGAGTCAGCCGGCTGAACACCAATACAGTCGAGGTTCCATCCCTTATCATTTTTAAATTTGCTCTTATAAAAATAAATATACCCTGCACCGCTTTTGGTATTGATCATTCGTTTGGTGAGAAACTGCACAGAGTCCTCTGCGTTTTTATACGTGTATGGATATAAACAACCTTCTGTAATTTCCAGTTGTGTGGTATATGCAGAATCCAGTTTATGTTTATAATTATATTTCTGCAGATTACTGATGGTGAAATAGCGCCATTCCCTGTTTTTGAGCAGGTTGGTCCAGACAGTATCAGGTACAGCAATATCGCTCGCCATCATAGTAAGTGAGGTGCGGTAGATGAGTGAATGGTCCTTGCTTTTCAGGATCTTATCAAAATATTTTTTAACTGCCGGGTCATCGTAAAATTCTGTCATAAGAATAGTATAATAATCCAGCAGATTCGCTGCCCATGCAAAACTTTTCTCCATCTTTTCTCCTTTTTCTGCCATCAGTTCTTCGATGTCCAGATAGGAAGAATACCGGTTCGAATAATCGTTGTAGCTGCCTCCGAAACCGTAATCACTATAACCGTAATCATCGAAATAATCATCGTCATATTGTCTGTAGCGATGTCCGGATGTCAGGTTTTTTAATTTGGGGAAATTGTTGGAAGTAGAAGAATAATAGGAATAATATCTGTTCTCCACTTCATTGCCTGCAAGTGTTCGCTTTAATTCGGCAGTCGCCTCCGACATGATCTGTTTTTTATGTGCAAGAACGAGTGAT
Organism: uncultured Chitinophagales bacterium; assembly: GCA_964437155.1. Taxonomy (GTDB): domain Bacteria; phylum Bacteroidota; class Bacteroidia; order Chitinophagales; family BACL12; genus UBA7236. Next base: position 1,639 of record CAYTFT010000113.1, read on the forward strand.
GCTTTGGTGCTGTCGGCCTTGGAAATAAATGCGAGTAGTTTATAAACAGGATACTGATATTCCGGCAGACTCGTAAAATCATACAAGCCGGGAAAAAGTTTTTGTGCCAGCTGGATGGTATCGGTATAACTGCTGAAGATCCAGCTCAGGGATGTATTCTTTTTCGCCAGCGGCGTCTCTATATAAAGCAATTCGAGAAATGCTTTTAACGACTCTTCCGTTTTCTGCGATGCAAGTGCATCCAGCACGGCAAGCTGGAGCGTGGATGTATCACCTGCTGCAATATAAATGCTTTTGAGTGCTTCTGTTGTATGTGCATTATGATGCATGCCCAGCTCTGCAATAAATGATTCGCGATCGTTGAGCTTGAGTTTTTTAAATGCCGGCGTGCCGATAAAACGAATGAGGCTGTCGGCATCTGCATCAGTGAAATGCATGATATGTATTGAATTGATCGCCTGTTTTCTCAATACGGAATCCTCACTGTTGAGCTGACTGAAATACAATGCAGACGGGCTCTCAAAAACGGATCTTCCCTGCACACTGTCGGAGGGTGCAAAGGTGGAATAAAATGTTTTTATAAAGGAGGAAATATTTTGCGTTGTATCAATGCAGGTCGAAAGATGGAATAAAACATTGTCTTTCAGAATGAGCTTATGATAAATTCCCCGCGTGCTTGCAGTGTCGGTAAGCAGATAGGAGAGTTCCTGCACACTTCCGCGGATGGTAAATTCCTTCCTGCTGATGTTCATTCCGCTGAACAATACAGCCTTGCGCTCCGCGTTTTTCCAGAAAGTATCCCGGTTGTCTTCGGAATAAAATTTATGACACCGGGAATAACTGATAAATATATTTTCAGGTGTTGCCTCCGAGGAAAACAACATACTTTTTGAATCGGATAAATAACTTAGATCTTCCTTATCCTTTTCATAGCCGTAATAATTATAATCATTATAATAATTGATATCATCAAAACTCAGAATCGTGTCTGCTTTCGGTACAATTGTTTCCACTGTAAAATAAAGAGAAGTATCTGTATAGGTGGCAAATTCCTGATCATACGTCAGCTCCTTTAATTGCAGCGATGAAAAAAAGGCTTCCGGAACCTGATCGTCTTTTTTAACGGAAGCGAGAAAAATATAGTACGGTCCAGAAATAACCGTTTTGGTAAACAGGTAATCGTTTTTGCCTTTGGAAACGGTAGTGAGCCCGGGATGTCCGTTCACCGTAATAAAAGCGGAATCTGTCTGTTCGTATTTATTTTTTTTGAATTGCTCCGAAAACATCTTTGTCATCTGCTGCAGTTCAAAAGAATCTTTTTCTATAAATGCATCATCGTTATAGAAATAAACCGAGAACCAGTAAAACCCGTTGTCGCCGGCGGCCTCACCGGAACAGATCTGCTCACTCATGCCGGGTGAAGATCCTTTGGGCATGGCATGAATAACTTTTTCTTCCGGCAGGTCAAGGGAAAATAATCCCCACGAAGGCGTATAGGTATTCCAGGTTTCGCCTGAACGCTTTTTAAACTGGATGGAATTGAAAAAGGATTGTGCTTCTTTAGATGCAGTAACAAAATCGCCGATGCCGCCCGCCTTAAAAATGATGGTTTCTATGGGTGAAACAAATATTTTAAACCGGAGCACATTACCGCGTTTTGTTTTGCTGATGATGTCCAGTCCGGGCAGGCCGGAATTAGAAACGATTTTCGTTTTGGAAATGATATCACCAGGTATGTTTTCAAATAAAATATTATCCAGGTTATCGAGTATATCCTGTTCGGATTGATTTTTTATTCCGCCGCGATGACTGATACGCACCACCTGGTAATACGCGCTGTTTGCCATATCGGGATATAAATACAATTCACCGTCACCATCCTGCATAATATTATATAATTTACCCGGTGACTGGAGGGAGAATAATGAGTCCTTTGCAAATTGAAGCGAACTGCCATGCAGATAATTAATATCGTCGATGCGGTTTTTTTCTTTTATACTTTTTCCGGTGATCTTTCCTTTCACGGGATGCACCGAATATCCCATTTGCCGCAGCAGTTTAATGGCGCCATATTCTCCGGGAAGATGCGCTGCACCGATCCCGGTAAATATTGTGCGGCCCGACTGCATGATGGAATCCATGCGGCGCACCATGTTAGCATTCCGGTCGTCAATAAAATATTTATGGTAATGTTTGGAAGGAGAGGTGAGGTGTTCCAGCGAATCAAGTTTATCGAGATCGCCGGTGCGATATGCTTCGTCGATCTGCTCGTAAACACTGGTGCCGTCTTCATACAGATCGTCCATCAGTTTACGCTGTTCAATATAATCTTCTTTTTCTTCTTCATCTTCCGTCGGGCCGTATGCTTTCTGTAATAGTTTCAGCACTTCCTGTTCGTGCTCCAGGCTGGCGATATCCTTTCCTAATTTCTTTCCGCACTGGAAAATAAAAAGGTCGAGATACGTGTCCTCTTCATAATCACCATGGTAATCATTATACCGGTATAAATATCCGTTGATGAGCCAGCTGTTATCGGCGAACGCGCCGTTATATGCTTTTGTATCCGGAATTTCGATCTTGGTTGCCTTTGAATAAAAATCAGAATAGGTGTAATAATCATCGTAATCATACGGATTATCTCCATTTTGATTATCACCGTAATCATTTTCGATCCATGTTTCAGGATTGCTTTCCAGTGCAATTACATCCACACTCTTCAGCGCAATAAAAAAGCTGTCGGTGAGATGAAATGCGATCTTGCTGCTCACGTGCATGGTGCCATACAAATAAGAGGGTTTTGCAAGTCCGTTTCCCGAGATTTCCCACAGGAGCGAATTTGTTTGAGCAATAGCCGCAGAAATAAAAAAAGTGACTACAAGTAAGAGGGTGAAGAAGCGTTTTCTCATTTATCAGAATTGTTGGTAAGGCCGGGTTTTCGAACAGGATCGTTTTCAACCCTATACATTACGATATACGGTGTCAGTTTATTGTGTTTAAGCATGATCCGTTGCGTAAAGTTTCGAAGATACATATTTTCGTTCGGGAGAATCGTCCTGCAATTAAATTTGACAGGAACACGACCCAGTTTCCTGTGCGGGGCAGATATAATTATTCCCGAGCGGCGTAATACCTTTGCGGCATGGAGGCAGGCGTAAGAAATGATTTTTCGCTTTTCACGGAATACGACATTCATCTTTTCAAAGAAGGGAAGCATTACCGGTTATGGAAAAAACTGGGTTCGCATGTAATGGATGTGGATGCAGGAGGCGGAATTTACTTTGCCGTTTGGGCGCCAAATGCGCATGCAGTTTCTGTTGCAGGCAGTTTTAATGCGTGGAACCATGGTGCGCACCGGCTGGCATGCAGAACTGACGGATCGGGTATCTGGGAAGGCGTGATCGCTGATGCCCTGCCTGGCGATCTGTATAAATATATTATCACCGCTCCCGACGGGACCATTTTTGAAAAGGCAGACCCGTTTGCCTTCAGATCGGAACTCGCGCCGGGAACGGCATCTGTCATCTGGGATATGACACATTCCTGGAACGATAATACCTGGATGGTGAAACGAAAGCCTTTCGGATTCAATAAACCCATGAGCATTTATGAAGTGCATCTCGGTTCCTGGGGAAGGCAGCAACATGATCCGAAGGCATTTTTATCGTACCGGCAGCTCGCCGAAACACTGGTGCCGTATGTGAAGGAGATGGGATTTACACATGTTGAATTTTTGCCGGTGAATGAGCATCCGTTTTACGGGTCGTGGGGATATCAGACAACGGCTTATTTTGCGCCTACTGCCCGCTATGGAACACCGCAGGATCTCATGTATCTGATCGAATGTTTTCACCGTGAACATATCGGTGTGATCCTCGATTGGGTGCCTTCTCATTTTCCGGATGATGCACACGGACTTATTTATTTTGACGGAACGCATGTTTATGAACATGAAGACCGGCGGAAGGGGTTTCATCCCGACTGGAACTCGTATATTTTTAATTACGGAAGGCATGAGATAAAAAGTTTTCTCATCAGCAGCGCATTATTCTGGCTTGAAATGTATCATTTTGACGGGTTGCGTGTTGATGCTGTTGCCAGTATGTTATATCTCGATTATTCACGCAAGGAAGGAGAGTGGCTGCCGAATAGTTTTGGCGGAAATGAAAATCTGGAAGCAATTGCGTTTTTGAAAGAATTAAATGAAACCCTGTATAAAGAAATTCCTTCCATTCTTACGATTGCAGAAGAATCAACGGCCTGGCCAAAAGTATCGAAGCCCACTTACGACGGCGGACTCGGATTTGGAATGAAATGGATGATGGGCTGGATGCACGATACGCTTAAATATTTTAAGGAAGAACCCATCCATCGCAAACATCATCAGGATAAACTCACATTCAGTATGTGGTATGCCTTCAGCGAAAACTTTTTGCTGCCTTTATCACACGACGAAGTGGTACATTTAAAAGCATCGCTCATACATAAAATGCCCGGCGATGAATGGCATAAATTCGCGAACCTGCGTTTGTTATTCGGTTATATGTTTACGCACTCCTTTCCGAAATTGTTATTTATGGGCGGGGAATTTGCGCAGTTGCGGGAATGGAACCATGAACAGAGTCTGGACTGGCACTTAGCAGAATTGCCTCCGCATAAAGGCATGCAGCAATTAATAAAAGATCTGAATGATATGTATGTGCATGAAAAAAGCATGCACGAAAATGATTACACGCAGGAGGGCTTCGAATGGCTGGATATCAGTCACCCCGATGAATGTGTGCTGGTATGGAAACGGCAGGGCAAAAAAGCAAACGATCATCTGATCGTCGTCGGTAATTTCGATCAGCAAACACATTATGATTTTCCTGTAAAGGTTTTACAACGCAATCATTATATCGAACTATTAAATACCGATGCAGAAAAATATTACGGCAGCGGCATTTGTAATGCCGGATTATTAAAACCGGTAAAAGTGCGGGTAGAAGAAAAAGATACCTTCGAATTAAAAATTACCATTCCACCATTGACGTTGATTATATTAAAACCTGTGGTTCAGCTGCGGAGAGGGAAGGCGAAGATTTAGAAAAGGAGGTGCGTAGGCGTTTATTGTTGTTGCTCAGTCAGAAAATAAACCCGCGAAGATCCCCAAAAGAAAACTGATCCGGGATTAAGATGATGCATACGGCAGCTTCCCAAGGCGAAAATAGTATGGATGCAAATTGCAGAGTGGAGATGAGGCCGGGGCGCAAACACATAATTAATGCTCTGGTATATAGTCTGAAGTAGTTCATGGGTTATGTGTCATCCGAACGTAATACCGGAGCCGCACAAATGACTTTAGGCAGGCAAATTGGGCAAATAAAGACCCATTGCTACACTTTTTTCTCAATTATGCATTATTGAGAATTGGGCCAATAAAAGTGAGTTATTCGATTTAAATAAAAATCACATCGATATAGAACTATAAACAAGGCAACACAGCAAATTTACTGGGTTGTGCAACAGCTACCCTTGATAGCAGTAGTTTTCTTTTCAAATGTGTGTCACTTTATAGTTGTATGTGTCTTGCAATTTGTTTGACACTATTGAACGATGACAAGCCTCAGGTCGTTCTTCAACGCAAAACAAAACGACGCGATTGGCACCAACATTTTCAAGATTTTCTATGAATGTTTCAAAATCAAAATTTTCAAGTATTCTATTTTTATATTCAGCCTTGAACACACTGCCTAATTCTTGTCGCTCCCTTTTTCGCTCACCTTTTTGCAAGTCAGCCCATTTTTGTAATTCTCTTATTTCCTTTGGTGGTGCTAATT
>CAYTFT010000114.1:0-7448 GCA_964437155.1 uncultured Chitinophagales bacterium
CGCGCAAAGCCTCTGATTGAAATTTATTTACCTTTGACGTTCTAAATTTTCAAAACATCTCAAATGCGAAAGATCTTTACTCCTCTTCTCCTGTTATTGTCTGTTTTTACAATTCAGACAAACGCACAATTAAATGTCGAGTTACTGGGCCAGCTGGATTACGGCGGCACACAACTTTCCAATCTGACCGGATGGAGCGATGGTGCCGGGCATGAATATGCAATTGTTGGCACCTTTGACGGAACTTCTATTGTTGACATTACCGATCCTACCGCGCCGGATGAAGTGCAGTTCGTGAACGGAAACAACAGCATCTGGCGGGAAGTGCGCACCTGGAGCCATTATGCTTATGTGGTGACAGAAGCGGGCGGCGGGCTCCTTTGTATTGATCTTTCCAATTTACCCGGACCCGTCACCTATAATTTTTCTGATGGTGGCATTGGTATGAGCACCGGACATACGGTTTTCTGCGATGAAAACGGATATGTGCATGTGTTCGGGTCGGATATCGGCAATGGTGGCGATCAGATTTTTAATGCCAACATCGATCCTATGGATCCGATTTTTGCAGGCGAAGTGGACACCTGGTATATCCACGACGGATTTGTTCGCGGCGATACTTTATGGGCAGGCAATATTTACAATGGCTGGTTTTCTGTATGGGATATTTCCGACAAAACCTCCCCCAACCTCCTCGCGCAGCAGACAACACCGGATGCCTTCACACATAATGTATGGCTCACCGATGACAACAAATATATTTTTACGACCGATGAGGTGACAAACGCAACAGTCGCATCGTATGATGTTTCCGACCTCACTGATATTCAGGCACTTGACGAATTCCGCGCAAACCCGGGAACGAATTCAATTCCGCATAACACGATGGTGGTGGGTGATTTTCTTGTAACCGCCTATTACCGCGATGGCGTGATCATCACGGATGCACATTATCCGGATAATATGATTAAAACCGGCTGGTATGATACTTCACCACTGGCAGGCGACGGATTCAACGGATGCTGGGGTTCCTGGCCCTATCTGCCTTCCGGAAATATTATCGCTTCCGATATGGAAGAGGGATTATTTATTCTCGGTCCCACTTATGTGAGTGCATGTTATCTCCAGGGTGTCGTAACAGATGCCACTACCGGCGCACCCATATTTGGCGCCGATATCAGCTTTACTGCCGTAGGGTTTACAGATGCAACATCTGATCTCACGGGAAATTATCACTCCGGTGTGTATGATGCCGGCACTTACGATATTACCTTTAGTAAACCCGGATATTTACCGCTTACAGTTGCGGGTATCACACTTACAAACGGTGTAGTAACGATTGTGGATGCAGAACTGGAACCGTTAACGCCTTTCAATATCACAGGACAGGTACTCGATGCAGTTTCAGGAACAGGTATCGCTAACGCGGATGTTGAATTTACAAACGACTTGTATGATTATCACGTAATGACAGATGCTTCCGGAAACTTTACCATCGAAGGCATTTTTATTGACGATTACAATTTATACAGCGGGCATTGGGGACATATTACTTCCGGAGAGGATGTTTCAGTTGCCCCCGGCGATGTTTTCACGATCGTGTTAAATCGCGGATATTATGATGATTTTATTTTTGATAACAACTGGACTGAAAACGGAACTGCCGAAACCGGCGCATGGGAACGCGGCGAACCCGTTGGCACATTCAATGGTGCTACAGAATCGAATCCTGAACTGGATGCAGATGACGACTTCAGCGACAAGGCCTATGTTACCGGAAACGGCGGCGGTGGTGCCGGAACAGATGATGTGGACAACGGAACTACCAATCTTGTTTCTCCTGTATTTGATCTTTCCGCATATGCCGATCCTATCGTAAATTATGAGCGCTGGTTCTATAATGGCGGCGGCGCCGGCGGTCCGAACGATACCCTCAAAATATTTATCAGCAATGGCACAGATGAGGTATTGATGGATCAGATCCATCTTCCCACAGGAGCAATGAGTTCCTGGGTGCCTGTCACTTTTCACATTGCAGATTTTGTTTCACCTTCTGCAAATATGACCATCCGCTACAGGATCGCTGATCAGTCGGCAACCGGCCATTTACTCGAAGGCGGTGTAGATAAATTTTATGTGGTTGATAATGCAACAGCATCCCCTCTTGCTGCCTTCATCGCAGATTCAACGGTTGGATGCGCTCCGTTTGTTGTCGAATTTACGGACAACTCCGTGGGAGCAACATCCTGGTCATGGGACTTTCCGGGTGGAACACCAGCGACTTCTCTCCTCCAGAATCCGACAATCACATATGCTGCTCCCGGAACATACGACGTTACACTGACTGCCTCCAACGCAGCAGGTTCGAATACAACAACCTCAACAGCGTATATCACTGCTGAATTATGCAACGGCATCGAAGCCGTGGATGCTGATGGTTTGCTCAGTGTTTCTCCAAATCCGTTCAATGCGTTCACAGTCATTACCATTGTTGACGGTGCATCCGCCGAAAAAGCAGAATTAACAGATATTACCGGCAAAATAATCCGCACAATGGATATCGCCGGCCGTTCTTCTGTAACCATTGACGGGAAAGGGTTAGCAGCAGGTGTTTATGTGCTGAGGATCCTGCAGAATGGTGTTGTAACCGGAACAGTAAAAGTGGTAAAAGCAGAATAAAATAAAACGGTATTTATAAAAGCCATCAGTTCACTGGTGGCTTTTTTGTTTACTGCACCTCACAATGCCGTAAAATGCGCTGCAAATCTTCATTTCTTCGTTCGTTCCGACTATATTTGCACCCGCTTGCAAATCAGGCAGGCACTTTTATCTAAAACACATCAACTAATAATTCAAACGCATTATGCAGGGAAAAGGTCTCGTAAAATTCTTTCTGGTAGCAATGGTGCTGGTGAGTATTTACCAGCTTTCATTTACATGGGTTGCCAACCGTGAAGGGAAAAAAGCACAGAATTACGCAGAATCCAACGTCGATCCGTCACTCAAAGGGGAAGAACGTGAATATGCAATTTCTGATAAAAAAAGTGAATATTTCGCTGAAAACTCAGAGAAGGATGTTTACAATATCGGCATCGTAAAATACAATTACGATGAAGTAAAAAAGCGTTCTCTCAACCTCGGTCTCGACCTGCAGGGAGGAATGAGCGTGGTTCTGGAAGTGTCAAAATATGACCTTTTAAAACAGCTCTGTAACGATCCGAAAAATCCGAAATTCCTTTCTGCGATAGATAAAGCAAGAACCGGTGAGGCGAAAGGTGATGGCGATTTTATCGAGCTCTTCTCTAATTTTTACCTGGAGTCGGCTCCCGGCGCCAACCTGGTAACGCTTTTCAGTAATTCAGATAATATTGATGACTTGCAGCGCGATGCGTCCAACGATCAGGTAATCAGCTGGTTAAAGACCGCAGCCGATGAAGGTGTTGAATCTACTTATACAAAACTGAAAGAGCGTATCGACCGTTTTGGTGTGACCTCGCCGTATGTTACGCTGCAGAAAAGCACCGGTCGTATCATGGTTGAATTACCGGGCGTAGACAATCCGAAACGCGCGCGCGAACTCCTCCAGTCAACGGCAAACCTCCAGTTCTGGGAAGTTTGGACCGGTAATGAGATCGGCGGCAGCATCAACAGCGCAAATAATCTGCTGATGGCGGCAGAGGAAGATAAAGGAACAGATTCCGTTTCTACCGATTCTCTTTCAAAAGAACCTGTCGTAAATGCAGAACCACTTGCAGTTGTTGATTCTCCGGCAATAGAAAATGATTCATTAACTACAGAAGAAACACCTGAAAATGCCGGTCCGCTTGTGAGTATTCTCATGCAGACATCCGACCCCGCAGCCATTGGTAATGTGAATGAAAAAGACACCTTACAACTGATGCGGTATTTCAGAATGGAAGAAGTGAGAAATGAATTTCCGAGCAATATCATATTCATGCTGGGCGCGTTGCCTGTTGAAGGAACAAAAACGTATAATGTATATGCAATTAAAACAGGACAGGATTCAGACAAACCGCTGCTCGATGGTTCAGTTGTAAAAAGCGCTTATCCCGACCGTGATCAGATGAGTAACCGCATTCAGATCACGATGACGATGAAACCGGATGGTGCGCGCGACTGGAAAAAAATTACGGAAAATAATATCGGCAAATTCATCGCGATCGCACTGGATAATAAAGTGTATTCTGCTCCGCGCGTGAATGAAGCGATCCCCGGAGGACGTTCATCTATCTCCGGTGATTTTACAGTGGAAGAAGCAACCGACCTTTCCAATATTCTCGAGGTAGGTAAATTACCGGTTCCTTCCCGTATCGTGCAGGAAGATATCGTGGGTCCTTCTCTTGGAGCCGAATCCATCCGCAATGGTATTTATTCCATGATTGCCGGACTTATTCTTGTGGTTATCTTCATGGTATTCTATTATGCAACAGCCGGACTCGTTGCCGACCTTGCATTGTTTTCCAATATATTTTTCATTTTCGGTGTGCTTGCATCTATTGGTGCAACGCTGACACTTCCCGGTATCGCCGGACTTGTATTGACGATGGGTATGGCCGTCGACGCGAACGTCATCATTTATGAACGTGTGCGGGAGGAACTGGCGAAGGGCAAAAGTATGATCAAAGCGATTTCCGACGGATATAAACACTCCTACTCTGCTATCATCGACTCACACGTTACAACGTTTATCATCGGTATCATTTTGAATGAATTCGGTTCAGGTGCGATCAAAGGTTTCGCGATCGTATTGATGATCGGTATTATTTTCTCTCTGTTCACCGCAATTTTCATCAGCCGTCTGATTCTCGACTGGATGGCAAGAACAGATAAGAAAATATCCTACTTCACGCATCTTACGAAAGGCGCATTTAAAAATGTTAATTTCAAATTCATCCAGAATCGTCGCTACGGATATATGTTCTCCGTTGGTCTTACCATCGTGAGTATCATTTTCGTGATGACATCCGGATTTAATTACGGTGTGGAATTCCAGGGCGGACGATCCTACACCGTGAAATTTGAAAAGCCGATCGATGCGGAAACAGTGCGGAAAGAATTATCAAAGGACAGTTTTGATCCTGCTGCTCAGGTGAAAACATTCAGCACTGCAGAAAAATTAAAAATTACAACAACGTATTTAATCGGCAGCGGTGATCCGAAAGCGGATAGTCTTGCCACGCATGCATTATTCGACCATTTAAAACCATTCTACAGCAGCAATATTGATTTTAAAACATGGGATGAAAATTTCAAGGAAAGCCAGATGAAAGTCGAACCCACCATGGCGGAGGATATTAAAACCTCTGCTGTCTGGGCCATTTCCATCGCGCTTCTTTGCACATTCCTCTATATCGTTTTACGATTCAGAAAATGGCAGTTTGGACTCGGGGCGGTTATTGCGCTGATACATGATGCATTCATGACATTAGCGATGTTCTCGATTCTGAAAAATGCATTGCCGTTTACGTTGCAGATCGATGAAACATTTGTCGCGGCAATTCTGACGATCATCGGATATTCGATCATGGATACGGTGGTTGTGTACGACAGGATCCGTGAATATCTGCGCGAATCGAAATCGGGCACACTGGTGGAAGTATTCAATCTTGCGATCAATGAAACCTTAAGCCGGACAGTTATCACATCCGGTGTAACGTTGCTTTCCATCCTTGCGATCCTGTTCTTCGGAACGGACAATATTCAGGGATTTGCTTTCGCGATGGTTATTGGTATTGCTTTCGGAACCTATTCATCGGTGTTCGTTGCATCAGCGATTGCGGTGGATCTGTATAAGAGAGAACATCATGAAAAGAGCGCAGAAGATGTGATGAAATAAATTTCAAATCGTTTCCATAAACAAAAGCCTCCGTTAACAGCGGAGGTTTTTTTGTTGCTTTTGCTACGAGGTTGGCGTCCCCGCTAATCCTCTATGTTTTATTATAATGCCGCCCCTACAGGGCTTGAATTTGCTCTGAGGTTGGCGTCCCCGCCAATCCTCCATATCTTATCTTAAAAAAAATCCGACGGTTTGGCGGGGACGCCAACCGCAATGGAAAGATGCCAACCGCAAAGGAAAATTATTTTCTTTTCACCTGCGAAAACGCATGCGCCTGAATTTTCCGTATTTAATGATCTCGAGGATGATGAGCATGAACAACGCACCGGTAACCGAAGAAATAAAATGTTTGTAACCGGGGAAACCAAAACTGAAAATTACACGCAATGATGAACTGGAAATGATCATCAGCAATATCAGAATTGCAAGTGTAACAATAAATATGACAACATAATTTCGCTGTGTGAATGCATCCATGAAACTTCTTGTGGAAGATAAATTTGTGAGTATGAGAAAAATATTGCCGATGATCAATGAGGTAAATGCAATTGCACGCACTTCCGTTTCGGTATGGCCTTCCTGTATGGATAAAAAATAAACCCCAAGCACCATTGCCAGCAATAACAATCCCTGAAATACGCTGAATAATATTTTACGGGCGCCGAAAAATAGTTCATCCTGCCTGCGCGGTGGCCGCCGCATAATGGAACGTTCCTCTTTTTCAGATTCAAAAGCAACGGAGCAAACCGGATCAATTATCAACTCCATAAATACGATATGCAATGGCAATAACAGCAACGGCAACGAAGTAATAAATGCCGGGATCAAGGTTAATCCGATAATCGGAATATGAATGGCAAGAACATACGACATCGCTTTTTGAAGATTGTCGAATATTCTTCTGCCGGAGCGTATCGCACCAACAATCGAAGCAAAATTATCATCCATCAAAACCAGTGAAGAAGCCTCCCGCGCAACATCTGTCCCTTTATTTCCCATCGCAACACCAATATTGGCAGCTTTTAATGCAGGCGCATCATTAATACCGTCGCCCGTCATCGCAACGATCTCCCCGTTTTTTTTCAGCGCTTCAACAATGCGTAATTTTTGTTCGGGAACCACGCGCGCGAAAATGCTGGTATGTTTTATTTTATCGCAGAGCGCTTCATCACTCAGAGCATTTAATTCATTACCCGTAATTATATCATCTTCTTCCGGTAAACCGATCTTTTTCCCGATACTTTTTGCTGTTACCGGAAAATCGCCGGTGATCATAATTACTTTAATGCCCGCCTGATGGCAATCGGCGATCGCCTGCGGCACTTCTTCACGAATGGGATCCTCAAGTCCGACCGCACCCATGAACTGAAAATTAAATCCATGCTGCGTCTCCGGTAACTGATCCTGAACGGTAAGGGTACACATCGCGACACATATAACACGATATCCCTTTTCCGCCATTGCATGTACAATCCTTGTATGCTCTGCGACCTGATCAGGTTTTAATTTACACAATGCAAACACTGCTTCGGGCGCTCCTTTCATGGAGACTAAAAAATGTAATCCATCGGGTGAACGATGCACGCGTGTC
>CAYTFT010000115.1:0-7415 GCA_964437155.1 uncultured Chitinophagales bacterium
GACCAGCTATAGGAAACCGGGTTTGTGTTTCCGGTCACATCCACTGATATCCAGGCATTATCATCCCCGTTACATGCAATTCCACCGGTATTGACCGTGACAACGTATGGCGTGGTAACTGTTACCGTTACATCATCCGAGACAACGGTGCCGTCACAAAGTGTTACCTCTGCAGTATATGTGGTAGTAACATCGGGAGCAACTTCAATGCTGTCGCCTGTTCCTATAAATGTACCGGTAGCCGTTTCAAACCAGCTTATCGCATCCGGTAACCATACCCAACTTTCATTTGTTGCTGACCAGTCAGTCGCATTGCGTCCTGCGACGGCATATCCCTCTGATCCATCCTCGTTAATAATGCCCTGAACGGCGATTCCAAGATCCCAGGTTGGACATACGTCCACATTGGTGAGGTGGTTCTCAATTTTATTCGTCGTTTCATGTAAAACGATCTGAAATGTGCCCTGATATCCGGTACAGGAGAAAAGCGGCACATTATCCCAACTGACAATGAGCTTTCTGTTCGGCGGGGTTCCCACCACTTCGTGATGGATACAATTAATACACAACCCCGAATGCCAGTCGGTCCACGGCCCAAAAACTGCAGCTTTCGGCACATTTGCAGCCATTGATGGTATGGGCCCGTCGGGCGTCCAGTTCACATCCATAGTGCCTGTCGGAGGTAAAAAGCTTATCCATCCGTTGGAAGCGATATAGAACTGGGTATAGGTTTCACCGAAATAACAAAACTCAAATCCGATGGAAATCGGACCCACATGGGTATCATCTACCATATCGTGCACTGTGCCTCCCGTGGGCTCAGGAGCGAAAGGAATGGATGCGTAAGTGTAGGATTCGGTGCCATAGGTGCCATCAACCAATGCATGCAGCCAAACAGGTTCTGCACTGCAAATCACAGTGTCAGGATAGGCAATAATGCTTTGCGCAGATACAACGGCTGCGGAAAGCAAAAACAAACCCGATAGAATTATCTTTTGCATGGAATATTAACCTAACAAATCTACTCATTTACAAGTATAATTCCTATGATTTCATTGCATTATTCAAAAATTGGTTCAATGGATATGCAGCCTTAAAACAAGCGGTTACCTCCTCTAAAAAATCAGGCGATAACACTTCTGTATCCCTGAAATTTCTGGTTACGATAAAACTCTTATTGCGCAGAATATTGATTGCCGGATTTTCGGAAGTGTAGCCCTTCGGTAATGTTTTTAATTTATCGAATTCATCCAGCCCACCGAATTGTTTTTTAAATGCCGCAGAGTTAATCATCTTTTTAAATGCAGGAAAATTATAATCGATCTCCTGCCTGATCGCCTGCAACAGAGGCCCATCCGGCATATATGCGCCGGCGGCCGCAAAGGACCGGTTTCCCGGCTGAAGGTGAAAATAATATCCTGCCGTAGACATGTTTTTAGCACCCTTGCTCAGCGTCGAACCCATATTGGATTTATAGGGGCTTTTATCCTTTGAAAAACGGATGTCCCGGTTGATCCTGAAGATCGTCTTCTTAGGGTCAAGACCCGAAAGCGACGGGTCCGCCTTCTCCATATTAGCAATGAGCGCAGTATTGAATGCAACAAAATCGGCTTTGGCTGCTTCGTATTCTTTCCGGTGTATTTCGAACCAGTTTTTGTTGTTATTTGCCTCCAGATCTTTGAGGAATTTAAGCGTAGATTTCTGCAGTTTGGCCATTCGTTGTAATTTTATGTAAAATTAGTGTCGCAAAACAAATACGAAAACACTTTCGTAAATATTTATTCTTATGAAATTCTATTCTCCTCTACCCTTTCTGGCGGGGTATTTTTCTATTGTATCCGGCCTGCATGCGCAGTCATTTTCTGACGCAACAGCTATTAAAGTTTTTAATTTTTCTACGTTCCCCGAAAATACTATTCCGGCCGGCGTAGAGGAATTGCAAAACCTGGTGGATCCTGCTTATTATGCGCATCCCGAATTCGGCATTTTACCTGCCGATGCACCCTGCGAAGATTGTATCGAATTAATTGACAGGCGAACATCCAATACACGGTATTATGTAAAAAGCGGAACAAGCGGAAAAAAATTTTATTCCCAGGCATCTGTTACGGACCTGCATTATACAAATGGCGCCGGACAACTGATCACGATTGAGCCGCATATCCGCCCTGTGGAAGGGTCTCCGGGGATTTTCAAAGCTGCACAACAACCAGATCCCACGACATTAAATATGCCTGAGGGATTCACCTCTATAGAACTGATGGATCATTCCATATTTAAATTCAATCAGTCCATTATCAGTTATTCAACAGATGATTTCAATACGTTTGAAAATGTAAATTTTATCAACCGTTCTGATTATTCTGCGGGTGCTGATGGAGCGCTTGTGAAAAATGCTTTAGGTAATATAGATCAGCAACTCATTTTTGATGAGGCGAGAATTAAATCAAGTTATATTCTGAAAGATCTTTCCGCAATAAATACAGCAAAAAATTATTTTGTAATTGAAGATGCATTTACACTTCCCGACGGATATCATTTAAGTTATGATCCCTATGAAGGAAATATGAACGACCTCGGTTTCTGGCACGGCGATCTGATTTTGGAAAATGCCTCCGGAATTGAAGTTGCACGCGTGGATGCACCGGTAATTTATGACAGCAATCCGTCCGATTCGGTTCAGATCCCCGACAGGCAAAATATTATTTCCTATCTGGTGGAACAAACAGGTAACTCCTGCAAACTGAAACTGATCGTTACAACATCTTTTCTGTCTTCTGCCGACAGGGTTTTTCCGATCACGATCGACCCGACGGTTTTTGGCGCCACTGCAACCTGGACAGGGGTGAGCGGAACAGATGATTCGCCCACATTCTGCACCGTAACATTATCGGTTCCGACTCCTGCAATGGCAACGCTCACAGGCTCCTCCGTCTATTGGGAATTTGTTGCCTCTGGCGTTATTTGTGGTCCGTTCTGTAAACTCAAATATATGCAGGTGCGCATCGGGACATCCTGCGGATATAGTCCGAGTGCTGCCGGTGTCTGGGTTTGTCCGCTCTGCAATACAGCCGGAACATGGCTCCCGATCGTCGACGATGCGACAACAGCAGCATTGGTTTCGTGTAATCCGCCACAATGTACTTCCTACGATATTCCATTTACCTTATACCACAACCAATACCAGTGTGTAACAGCCGGCGGTTGTGTTACCACCTGCGATTATATGCAAAAATTCCAGGTGACCATCGAAGGGGAAACAGTTACAGGTTTAGCCACTGTTGAGGGAGGAACCACAACTTACACCGTAGTCAATTGTGCCGATCAGTCGGGCTGGCTGGGTGTTACAACTCCCAATTACGGGGTTCCGGGGTATACCTATAGCTGGACCCCGATCGGCGCTACAACTGCTTCCGTTTATGTTACCTATCCGATGGGAACTACTAATTATACCGTGACAATTACCGACGCCTGCGGAAATACGTATACAGATGTTGTAACTGTTATCAATAATTGTCTCACCCTTCCGCTTGAACTCCTTTCATTCAGCGGATTTCAGTCCGGCAACATGAATGTACTCAACTGGACCATCGCCCGTGAAAACAAAGACGAAAACTTTATCATTGAACGCTCTGCAACAGGGATAGATTTTGAACAGATTGGCTCCGTGGAATCTGCATCCGGCAGTTTTCAGACTGACTTTACATTTACCGACAGATCCCCGCATCCGGGCATCAATTATTACAGGCTTAAACAACTCAGAGATGCAGGCGACCCGTCTTATTCCGATATGATATCCATCCGGTCAGGGATCACAGATCAGGCTGAAATCATCGTCCACCCGCAGGACGGTGCCGCGAATGAACTTAGCCTTACCATTCTTTCCCCGGAAAAGGCAGAAACTATCATAAAAATTTACGATATTGCAGGAAAATTAGTAGTTTCACAACCCGTTTCCCTTTTTGAAGGGAATACATCAACCATAATTGACATCCGTAATTTATCAAAAGGCTCCTATGTAATTGCATTAAATATTAACTCCATAACCACCGAAACTAAATTCATCAAATAGTAAAATTCTATTTAGTATGAAGAAAGCCACACACCTTTTATTTTTCCTTACAATGGGTATCGCATTATACGCGCAGGACGGCACGTATATGTCAATACCAAAAGAATTTATACGATACGATCAGGCCGAAGCAGATGAACGCGCAGGAAGTTGTGCATCACCCGATGGTCCGATTCTCACACCTGTTTTAGGTGCTTATCCTACGTACAGCTACTTATATAATAACGGATATTGTTATTCTTTCAGCCCGCCAATAAAAAATGCAACCTATTGCTGGACATTTACAAGTCCGGGTACCACTGTAACTCTTGATGCCGGATTTTCTTATACTGCAACCGGAGGCTTCAGTCTATGGTTTGATAATTTCGCTTTATACACCTGCGCACCCGCATGTGCTACCGTATATCCTCCGGGAATGACACTCACGTATACCGGATTAACTGCAGGACAATGCTATACCTGGTGCTTTAATACACATATGACAGGTGGTGGTGCTTCAGGAGGATTTACAACGCTTTGTCCGTATATCATTTACACCGCACCATTACCAATAGAATTATCCAGTTTTTATGCAGTTCCTGAAAATGAAACTGTGCAGCTTAACTGGTCAACAGAAACAGAACTGAACT
The DNA here is from genome assembly GCA_964437155.1 of uncultured Chitinophagales bacterium. Taxonomy (GTDB): domain Bacteria; phylum Bacteroidota; class Bacteroidia; order Chitinophagales; family BACL12; genus UBA7236. The sequence continues at coordinate 4,702 of CAYTFT010000115.1, forward strand.
GCAGCACATTTGATGTAATGCGTTCCTCTGACGGTGTGGGATTTGAGAAAATAGGAACAGTGCAGGGAAACGGAACATCGAATATTTCTCACGCCTATACTTTCATTGATAATGCGCCTTTGAATTCCACCAATTATTACCAGTTATGGGAATATGATTTTGATGGTGACTATGGCGTTTCTCAGGTGATTTCGTGCACCTACGGTGAAACAGTTGTCAATATTAATTATTATGACCTCACCGGTCATCTGATAAATATTGATGAAGCTGCCGGTGGCATGTATATCAAAGAATCGCTCACCTCAACGTCGAGACAGATCAGGGAATTATTTTACAAGAACAGATAAACAGATTCAAACAATAAATCAAAAAGGGCTCATCTGATAATTCCGGTGAGCCCTTTTTCTGTATGTACATCCTTACCTTTGCGGCATGATAGCAGTGCAGAACCTGTCCGTTCATTTTTCAGGTGAATTTTTATTTGAAGAGATTTCCTTCGCTTTACGCGAGAACGACCGCGTTGGATTAGTGGGTAAAAACGGAGCGGGAAAATCCACCCTGCTGAAAATCCTTGCAGGGATGATTAAGCCCGACAGCGGGCAGGTGGTTTTACCAAAGGGGAACCAGATCGGGTTTCTGCACCAGGATCTGAGTAAAATGAAAGGAAAGACTGTTTTTGAAGAAACACAATCTGCCTTTAATGAAGCACTGCATCTTGACAAACGAATGCATGAGATCGAGCATGAACTCACAGTCAGGACAGACTATGAAAGTGATTCCTATCACGACCTGATCAATGAAATTCAGGTTATTTCGCATCACCTCGAAATTATCAATGTCGCCACCATTGAAAAACAAATTGAGCTGGTACTTATGGGACTTGGCTTTGTGCGGGAGGATTTTAATATGCCGGTTGAAACGTTTAGCGGTGGATGGCAGATGCGCATTGAACTTGCAAAAATTCTGCTGAGCAAACCCGAACTTGTATTACTGGATGAGCCTACCAATCACCTTGATATTGAAAGTATTCAGTGGCTGGAAACATATCTTGAAACCTACCCCGGGGCAATTATTCTGGTTTCGCACGACAGAACATTTCTCGATAATGTTACGAAAAGAACTATTGAGATCGTTAACCGGAAAATATATGATTATCCCGCCTCCTACTCACGCTTTGTTGAATTGCGAAAAGAGCGTATCGACCAGCAGAAAGCGGCCCAAAAAAATCAGGAAAAATATATTGAACATACCGAAAAACTGATCGATAAATTCAGAGCAAAGGCGAATAAAGCGAAGTTCGCGCAATCGCTCATTAAAAAACTGGATAAGATTGAAGAGATCGAGGTTGATGATGAGGAAACCGCGACCATACATTTTTATTTTCCCAAGCCCCCGCGTTCAGGAAAATCTGTTGTGCACGGTAAACACCTCACAAAAAATTACGATGCGAAGAATGTACTGAATGCAATTGATTTTGAAATTCACCGTGGCGATAAAATTGCATTTGTTGGTAAGAACGGTGAAGGAAAATCTACATTATCTAAAATTATTGCGGGCATAGAAAAATATCAGAACGGGGAATTACAGATAGGCCATAATGTGCACCTCGGATATTACGCACAGAATCAGGCGGAGACACTCAGCGGGGAGGATACCGTTTTCGATACCATTGATAAAGTTGCTGCCGGCGAAATGCGTTCACATATCCGCACACTGCTCGGCGCTTTTTTATTCGGAGGAGATGCATCCTTTAAAAAAGTGAAGGTTTTATCCGGAGGAGAAAAATCGCGTCTCGCCATGTGCAAGTTATTGCTCGAACCCTACAACCTGCTTATTCTTGATGAACCTACCAATCACCTTGACATGCGGAGCAAGGATGTATTGAAAAATGCATTGAAGAATTTCGACGGAACCGTTGTGGTAGTTTCCCATGACCGGGATTTTCTGAAGGGAATAACGAATCGCGTATTTGAATTTAAGGACCATAAGATCAAAGAATATATCGGCGATATTTATGATTATCTTGATGCGAAAAAGATCAGCAGTTTACAGGAGCTCGAAAAAAAACCGGAACCTGTTTCGTTGAAAATTAAACCCGGCACCGAGCAGCCAAAAAAAGAATCGCAGGAGGTAAAGAAAAACGCAGAAAGAGATCGCAATAAACTGAAAAAAGATATTGAAAAGGTGGAGTCGGAGATCAAATCACTCGAATCGGAGATCGCCGAACAGGAAAAGACCATGAACGATCCCGAATTTTACAATACCGCGAATACAGCTGAGTTCTTTTCAAAATATAATACTGCAAAAGAAGCGCTCGCAAAAAAAATGCTGGACTGGGAATCGTGGCAGCTCCGCCTGGAAAATGCCGACTAATGCTCAAACACTCTCCCTAAAAATTTCTGTGATTTATTACAGTATCTCCCCGACCAACTGTTAGGGATTGAGCAGCAATTGGATGCAGCCATTGAATTTTGGTGTTACCTTTTTTTCAGGCCCGCCTGACCTAAATAGTCGGGCAGGAAAAAGGTAACGAAATTACTTCGCTAATAAAATGCAAAAGTGGTTGATTGCTCTGCGGTTGGCGACAAACTGGCGCGAGCGTCCGCTCGTGTCTGCTCTCTGCGGCGTCCGCCGCGTACAAAAACCTTCATTGTAATTAAATAATGTGGTCGGTAAAAAAAACTGCAACCACGTGAATAATAATTCCATAATGT
>CAYTFT010000116.1:0-7400 GCA_964437155.1 uncultured Chitinophagales bacterium
TGGCGGATGTTCAAGATCATGGCCGAATTCGTAGATGGATTTGAAACGATGGATAAGATCGGTCCCTGTGTTTCGATATATGGTTCTGCCCGGACCAAACCCGATCATAAATATTATAAATTGTCGGAGCAGGTGGCGGCGAAGCTCGTACATGAGGGATTTGGTATAATCACGGGTGGTGGCCCCGGCATAATGGAAGCCGGAAATAAAGGCGCATATAAAGAAGGCGGGAAATCTGTCGGATTAAATATTGAATTGCCTTTTGAACAAAATCATAATCCGTATATCGACCGCGACAAACTCATTAATTTCAAATACTTCTTTGTCAGAAAAGTAATGCTCGTGAAATATGCGCAGGCATTTATTTTTATGCCGGGCGGATTTGGTACATTGGATGAAATGTTCGAAGCGCTCACACTGATCCAGACGCATAAGATCGAAAGAGTGCCTGTTATCTGTATGGGAAAAGCATACTGGAAAGGACTCATGAACTGGGTAAAGGAAACCATGTTGCATAAAGAAAATAATATCAGCGAAGAGGATCTGGATTTAATTTTTATTACCGACGATGCAGATGAAGTAGTGAAACATATCAATGCCTTTTACGCAACTTCACAATTGCGTCCGAATTTTTAACAACATTACATGTCGCAAGTATTATCGATAACGCATCTGCAGCCGGGGGATAAAGCACCGGCATTTAAGCTTGCCGACCAGCATGGAAATATGGTCACGCTTGCTTCGCTGAAAGGGAAAAAGATCGCCTTATATTTTTATCCGAACGATAGTACTCCAACCTGTACAAAAGAAGCATGTAACCTGCGGGATAATTATAAGGCATTGGTGAAAAACGGATTTGAAATAATCGGGATTTCACATGCGCCGGTTGACTCAAAGAAAAAGTTCGCCGATAAAAACAAACTGCCTTTTACACTGCTTTCCGATCCGGGATTCGTTATTTCCAGAAAGTACGGTGTTTACGGCGATAAATTGTTTATGGGACGCATGATTACCACCATTCACAGGATCACTTTCATCATCGACGAAAAAGGAATTATATCACGCATCATTCATAAGGTGGAATCAGGCAGGGCCGCTGATCAGATCCTGCATCCTGAAAAGGACTGATATGGTAATCATTCTGTCATTTCTTACCAGCATCAACAGGTGTACACATATTTATTTACTTTTGAGGTTCAATTAAAGGGTATGCTTAACAATAAAATTCTCTCCTTCTTTATTTCCTCATTTCTGTTTGTCGCGGGCATTGGCATTTATACACTGGGTTTTGCCAAGGAAGACGGCGCTCCATCCGGTAATACCGGTTCACCCGGCGATGACCAGACCTGTGCGCACACGGATTGTCATACCGGTTCTGCCTCGGCCCGCGAAGGGTTGATTTCTACAGATATACCTGCAACAGGCTATTTATCGGGAGAAACCTATACGGTTACTGTCACCATTGATGAACCCGGCGTTACGAAATTCGGATTTCAGGCATCACCGCAAAATATTGCAGGTGACCTTCTCGGAAGCATGGATCTGATTAATACCACTGAAACAAAATTTACCGGCGGCGGAAAATATATCACGCATAAATTATCAGGAACCACCGGAACAGATACCAAAACATGGACGTTTAACTGGACGCCGGAAGATGCAACCGGTGATGTTACTTTTTATACAGCTGTGAATGCTACAAATAATGATGATCATGCAAGCGGTGATAAAATTTATACCTCGTTCGTGACAGTGACCGAAGACACAACGAATATTCCGCTTACGATGCAAGAACTGAATAAAGTAAAATTTGCAATAAATAATCCGGTTTCGGATGTAATTATTCTGCAGATCAGTACAGCGGTGAATGCACCGGTTACAATCGGTATAAGCGATGTAAACGGAAATATGCTGCGTGTAATAGAAGAAAACACATCAAACGGAACATTTACAATCCCTGCAGGCGCGCTTGCTTCGGGAATGTATTTTATAACCGTGGAAAACGATAAGGACCGGCTGACGAAGAAATTTATTAAACTCAATTAGTAAATGAAAAACCCCCGGAACAGGGGTTTTTTTTATTCATGATTTTCTGCGGATTCCGTTTCCGTTTTATTTTCTGCGGATGCTGTTTCCGCCTTGGCTTTTTCTTCTTTTTCAGTTTGCAGAACACCTTTTTCATCGAGTATCCTGAACCACTTCACAAATTTTTTGATATCGCTGATATGCACCTTTTCACGGTCGTAGTCAGGTAATACCTTTTCAAAATACGCCTTTAAAGTATCATTATCTGCTTTTGGATCTGCAGGCGGATTTGCATCCTTCTGCGCATATGCCATGAGCATAACATCCAGCAGTTCAACGGTATCATCGGTGGTATAGATCGAAATATTTTCAAGCGGAGAAAAAAGATGCTCGCGGTTGGAAATGAATTTTGTCCACCCTTCGTCGAGCGAAGTAACGATCAGTCCGGATGGCTTTTGTGATTCCATTATAAATAATCCGCCAAGGCCGGTAATAGAAGTGATATCTCTGAATCTCATAAATAGTAAGCAGTTCTTTTTACTGACCGCAAAAATAAGGAAACGGATTTATGTTTTATTTGTTTATTCGATCACAGGAAGGAATTTGGTACGTATATTTGAAACCCTGTCCGGATTTTACCGGGCAGTTTATACAGAGAATGGAATTTAAATTAACCAGTAAATTCACGCCCACCGGTGATCAGCCGGAAGCCATCCGGCAGCTCACCGAAGGTGTGCAGAATGGCGAAAGGGCGCAGGTATTACTCGGTGTAACAGGCAGCGGAAAAACATTTACCATTGCCAATGTGATCCAGCAGGTGCAGAAACCTACGCTCATCCTTTCCCATAATAAAACACTGGTAGCGCAGTTGTATGGTGAATTCAAACAATTCTTTCCGGATAACGCCGTCGAATATTTTGTCAGCTATTATGATTATTACCAGCCGGAAGCATATATCGCCGCGTCGGATACCTATATAGAAAAGGATCTCTCCATTAATGAGGAAGTTGAAAAGCTGCGGTTGAAAACATCCACGAGTCTGCAAAGCGGCAGGCGTGATGTGATCGTTGTGGCGACTGTTAGCTGTATTTACGGAATGGGAAATCCTGCGGAGTTCAAGGAAAGTATCGTACGGGTAAATACCGGTGACAAGATCTCGCGGAATTTTTTATTGCACCGGCTTGTGGATGCGCTTTATTCACGTTCGGCCCTTGAATTTAAACGCGGTAATTTCCGGGTGAACGGTGATGTGGTGGATATTTTTCCTGCATATGCTGACCATGCCTACCGGGTTACTTTTTTTGGGGATGAGGTCGAAGAAATCGAAAAGATAAATCCGGAAAACGGAAAAAAAATTGCCAAAGAAGATCAGATCGCCATCTTCCCCGCTAATTTATATATAGCACCGCGGGATATTCTTCCTTCTATTTTACATGAAATTCACGCTGAGCTCGATGCACAGGTGCGATATTTTGAAAATACCGGAAAATATATAGAAGCAAAAAGATTAAAGGAACGCGTGAATTTTGATATTGAAATGATAAAGGAGCTCGGTTACTGCAGCGGAATTGAAAATTACTCCCGCTTCTTCGACCGGCGAAAACAAGGTCAGCGCCCCTTTTGTCTCATTGATTATTTCCCGGATGACTTTTTACTCGTGATCGATGAAAGTCATGCTACTGTTCCACAAATAGGCGCCATGTATGGCGGGGACCGCGCCAGAAAACTGAATCTTATCGAATATGGATTCAGGCTGCCAAGTGCTATGGATAACCGCCCGCAGAATTTTGATGAATTTATGGGTTTGCTGAATCAGGTGATCTATGTGAGTGCAACGCCGGCGGATTTTGAACTCGGTCAAACGGAAGGTGTGATCGTTGAACAGGTGGTGCGGCCGACAGGATTACTGGATCCGCCGATTGAGGTCCGCCCTTCGTTAAATCAGATCGACGATCTTTTACATGAGATCGATGAACGTGTAAAAAAAGATGAACGTGTGCTTGTAACAACGCTCACTAAAAGAATGGCTGAAGAGCTGAGTAAATATTTACTGAAGATGAGTGTGAAATGTAAATATATTCACAGTGAAGTTGAAACACTGGAGCGCGTTGAAGTATTGCGGGATCTCCGCCTGGGTAAAATTGATGTGATCGTCGGGGTGAATTTATTGCGGGAAGGACTTGATCTTCCGGAAGTTTCTCTCGTTGCCATTCTCGATGCAGATAAAGAAGGATTTTTACGCAACACAAGAAGTTTAACGCAGACCGCCGGACGTGCGGCAAGAAATGCAAACGGCCTGGTTATCATGTATGCCGATAAAATTACCGAAAGCATGCAGAAAACAATTGATGAAACCAACCGGCGCAGGGCAAAACAAATTCAGTATAATTCCGAGCATAATATCACACCGCAAACGATTAGAAAATCAACAGAAGAAATATTTAAGCAAACAGGTGTTGCAAGTTTCCGGAAGGGAGAACCGCAACCGTATATTGAGCCGGCGGACAGGATGGATCCCGCTGCACTGGTTGCCGATCCGGTTGTGGAATTGATGTCAACGGCACAACTGGAAAAGGCTATCGCCGATACAAAACGGAAAATGGTGCAGGCCGCAAAAGAAATGGAATTTCTTGAAGCCGCCCGTTTACGGGACGAAATGTATGCGCTCGAAAAATTATTAAATGCGCGGTGATACAACAGGTAAATATGCTGATAATAACCTGTTCATAATTCAAACAACTTTTCCGGCTCCCCGCCGGAATTATCCTTTAATTTTACCGCATTAAAAATTGAATATGTCTGATATCTCCCAGTTAAAAAAGATCAGTTCCCAGGTTCGCCGCGATATTGTTCGACAGGTATATGCATGCCAGAGCGGCCATCCGGGCGGCTCCCTCGGATGCACGGATTTTATGGTGGCTTTATATTTTGACGTCATGCACCGCAACCCCGGCTTTTCTATGGATGGCAGGGGCGAGGATATTTTTTTTCTGAGTAACGGACATATTTCTCCGCTGTTTTACAGTGTGCTGGCACGTTCCGGTTATTTTCCGGTGGAAGAGATGAAAACATTCCGGATGCTCAACACGCGCCTGCAGGGCCACCCGACTACTGCGGAGCATTTACCCGGTGTGCGCATCGCTTCCGGTTCACTGGGCCAGGGACTGAGTGTTGCTATCGGTGCAGCGCTTGCGAAAAAAATGAATGGCGATGATCATTTTGTGTTTACGCTCCATGGTGACGGTGAATTACAGGAGGGTCAGATCTGGGAAGCCGCCATGTTCGCGGCCCACCATAAAGTAGATAATCTTATCGCTTCAGTGGATTATAACGGTCAGCAAATCGACGGCCCGGTAAATAAGGTAATGTCACTCGGCAACCTCAAAGCAAAATGGGAAGCTTTCGGCTGGGAAGTACTTGAAAATCCTGATGGGAATAATATGGAGCTCGTTCTTGAATTTCTGCATAAAGCAAAAGCATTAAGCGGAAAGGGCAAACCTGTCGTTATCCTCATGCATACTGAAATGGGTAAAGGCGTTGATTTTATGGAAGGCAGCCACGAATGGCACGGTGTTGCACCTAACAAGGATCAATTTGAAAAAGCAATGCTCCAGCTCGAGGAGACATTGGGTGATTTTTAAAGTCGTTTTACTTCTTTTGTTGTTTTTGTAGTCAGGGATAATTACGGCAGGGCATTGCAATTTGCAGAAAGCAATCTGCACCGACATTCCTGAATTAGTCTCATTTGGTTGTTTTTGAACTGCGTTACAAAAGCCGTATTTTTAATCAGTAATATTTCTCCTTTAACCGGTTTTCTAATTTCTGAAAATATGCATAAAAGTGATCAATATAAATTAAAAGCATACAGCGCTTTTTCGCTTACATTTTTATTTGGGTTGCACGACGCGCAATCGCAGATCATTTATCATGATATTGATCCGGATAATGTTTTTACCGACGGCGAGCATTTTCTCGATATTGATCTGGATGGTGTCGCTGATTTTAAATTCATTTATTCCGTTGATACATTTCCTGGATATATGCCGGATGAAACCCGCATCCGGATAAATCCCCTCGGCTCAAATAAAGCGGCATTTTCTGTTCAGGCAATTCCGGTAACCTATTCGGGAATGCCCTGGTCAACCTACTGGAGCGGTGCAACACAACTACTGTTCACGGTTGCTCCGGTTTTAAATGAAGGGATCATGATAGATAACGCAATGGATTTTAATGCTGATTTTGTGAACATTTATGAGCGATTATATTTCAATGTTTACAGCAGTTATAATTATGCATTATTTGCACCGGGTAACTGGATGGGAGAAACAGATAAATTCCTTGGATTTCAGTTATATATCGGCGCTGCAGTGCATTATGGCTGGATACGGCTGAGCCTGCAGGAAGGAACAGGATTATCGGTAAAGGATTTTGCTTATAACGCTGTTGCAGCCACACCCATTGAAACAAAATTACTCAACGTAACTCCGTTATGGATCTCGGCTGCCGATAACGGAATCGCCGGGAACGGATCGGATCTGCAATTTTCATTTACGGCTGCGCCGGATGAAAGTGAAATTTCCGCTTATCGCATTGTTTGTATAAAGCAGGGATTTGTGGATGATTTTATTTCTACAGATGGATTATCTGCCGATCAGTTTATTGAAATTATCCCTGATGGAAGCGCCACGTATACAACTTCTTTTACTGCTTCTGGTCGCGATACGGATGGCGACCTCATTGTAACCGGACAACCTTACAGACTTGTTATCGCAAACAGAATGGATGCAGCCATGGGATATGCTGATATTCTTTCCGCATCTTCTTCTTCAGTAAAATTAATTGATACTGTTGCTGCTGCAACTGAAGTGACATTAACGGATATTGCAAATAACGGAAATGCGACGGATCTTAAATTAGCATTTACCGCACCGGAGAGTGAACAGGGAATTACAGAATTCCGCGTGATGATCGTGAAAAAAGACAGTGCAGATTCTTTTACATTAAACGATGCACAACTGGTGGATCCTGCACATTATATTTCTGTGGTTCCCGGCGAACCGGATTATACCATTTTCCCTGATGCATCCTTTACAGATACCGATGGTGATTTAATTCAGCCGGGAAAATATCAGGGATTTGTTTTAAGTGTTGCAGACGGCAGCACCGCAATTATCGATTCATTGGCTGAAAAAAGTTCAGTTGTCCAGCTTGAAATACCTACGCCAACGGTGCCTTCGGTTATTCTGGAAGATATTGCCAATTATGGCGACGGGCGTGATATTAAAATAAGCGTTACCAAAGCTGCATTCGAACAATCGATTGATGCATACAGAATTTTCATTGTGAATTTTATTGATGCATTTGATTTTGATATT
>CAYTFT010000117.1:0-7379 GCA_964437155.1 uncultured Chitinophagales bacterium
GGGGCGCAAAAAAACGATAAACAAAATCGGTATCATTTCCTTTTGCTGTTGCAATGATGCCACGCGCGCGCACTTCCTTCATTAATCCAAAATCAGGAGATAATCTTCTTACCATTTCCTCATATTCATACACGAGCATGTAATCGGTTTTACCGAGGTAAACTTCGCGCGGTTTTGATTTTACGGAAGCGAGTAATTTATCCGGAATTTCAACATCGAGAAAAAAATCAACCGGGAAATCAAGAATTAATGCATCACCGGAACGTGTTACGGATAAAGGGCCGCTTCTCGATTGAAAAACAATGGTGTCACCCGGATGATGCATATATTGGAACAACACATGTGCGCTTGCCAAAGTTGCATGCCCGCAAAGGTCAACTTCTGTAACAGGGGTAAACCACCGTATGGCATACCCTTCTCCTTCTTGCACAAAAAAAGCGGTCTCCGCCTGGTTATTTTCCGCTGCAATATGCTGCATCGTCGCATCCGGCAGCCAGGAATTAAGCGGCATCACGCCGGCGGGATTACCGCCAAACTGCTTATCGGTAAATGCATCAATAATATACATCGGGTATTTCATGAGACCATTTTTTTTAATATGCTTATTTGCCCGAAATGATAATTATCATGATGCATTACACCATGTATCACTTCATAAATAGTGAATTCATTTTTAGACGGGGCATACCCTTCGTTCAAGGATCTGTCCTCCAGCGAGAGGAGAAAATCTTCCCAGTCGGTTTCGGTTTTTTGAAGTGCAAGCAATAATTGCTGCCATGCATCTGCAGATGTATCTGCGGGTACAGATAAATAATTATCTTCCGGAGAAGTAAATAGTTCTCCCTTTAATTTTCTCAGCACGTTTTCCCGCCATCCAACACAATGTTGCACCAGTTGCCAGATGGTATTTGCATTTTTGACCGGCCGCGCAGAAGCCTGTTCAGCCGAAATATCTTTCAGAATATCCGTTAATTTCACGTACGTCCACGGATTTCCGTTATACAGGTCGGAAAATAATTTGGCGATCCGTTTTGATTCACTCATAGCGGGACAGAATTTAAATATATTTTTCGGACGAGGTTATGATGATGTTCAATATGTATGGCTGTAAAAAATACCATCTCCCGCAAAGTTAACTTTCCGAGTAATGGATGCGGCAACAAGTAATTATCAAGATGTGCATTATCCCAGGTATTTACTTTATGTATGAGCATCCTGTGCGCTTGCATAAAATTCTGCACTACAGTATATTTATCCATACCTGTTTTCAGCTTTTCAGGAACAAACCTGTCGGGTGCCTTTCCGCCTTCCTGTAATTTACGGGCATATTTTTCGGCAAGCGCCGCATAACTGCGACCCGGCCTGTTGGGCTTACCGAAGAGCATCCGTAAAATATTTCTGTTCAGGCTGTATGCAAGATGCAGGGGTTTTACCGACAGTACCAGGTGTTGCAGGTTCTCAGCCATGCTCCATTTGTCGTTTTTCCGTTCGAAGAAATAGCTGTTTTCGATCATCGCCACGGAAGCTGAAAATGCTTCTGCCTGTTGGTTTATAAGTGCGCTGGGTGCAATAGCGGTCATGCGTTAGTTGAATGTGTAAATATTATCCCCCTGAACCGGCTCAAAATAACTGATTTTAATGCAATTTTGCGGAAGATTAATTATCTTCGTATCAAAACCACACACATACTACGTACTATGCATAGATTTTGGTTTTTGATGTGTGCTGTGATGCTCCTCTGTATTGAGTCGTTGAGCGCTCAAACCAATATTTCCGGAGTGATCAATAATTATTTTGAGGTCACCGGATTTGATAAATGCAATAACAGCGTTACACTTACTGCTACACCGGTCGGACTGGTAGCCGGAGATCATGTTCTCCTCCTGCAAATGCGCGGCGTGGATACTGACCCGGATAATGATCCTACCTATGGTGGCGTTGCAGCGTATGCAAAAAGCGGAACCTACGAAATGTTTACCGTGCAGTCGGTTGTTTTTAATGTTATCACCTTCAACGAAGTGATGACACGCGTTTACGATCCGCTGGGTAAGGTGCAATTGATTCGCGTACCTTATTATGCTGATGTAAATATCGTCGGCACCGTTACTGCATTACCATGGAATGGCACCATTGGCGGCGTTGTTTCTTTTATTTCTACGGGCGTAACTTCTTTTGCTGCAGATATTGATGTTACAGGTATGGGTTTCAGAGGGGGTGAAGTGATAGTAAATACCCCTTGTCTCGTTGGAGGTCCGCTTGGTGTGGATGCATATGTAACAATTTTAAGTGAGGATAAGGGTGGTAAAAAAGGAGAAAGTATTTCTGAGAACGGTGATGGAAAATATTGCAGAGGTGCAAATGCAAATGGAGGTGGCGGCGGAAACGACAGGCAGACCGGCGGCGGTGGCGGAAGCAGTTATGTTTTTGGCGGTAACGGAGGGCAATTATTAAATCCGCCTGCAGGATCCTGCGGCGGAACCTATCCCGGTATCGGCGGCTGGCCATTACAATTTGATAATGTATTTAACAGAATATGGATGGGCGGCGGCGGTGGTTCCGGCAGCAATAGCATAGGCACCGGAGCACCGGGTGGTAATGGCGGCGGGATCGTAATGATCATCGCAAATGATATTCAGGGCAATGGATTCACGATCCGTTCCAATGGTGAAACAGTGGCAGCTGTTTCATTGGATGATGGCGCCGGCGGCGGCGGTGGCGGTGGTGTCGTTGCAATGGAAGTTACTACCGTTTCGAGTCCGCTTAATGTGGAGGTAAAAGGCGGAAACGGGGGAAATGTTGATAATACTTTTGACGGAATTAATTGTGTGGGTCCGGGCGGCGGCGGTTCAGGCGGATTGCTCTGGATGAATGCAGGTGCCTTACCCGCAGGCGTAAGCCTTTTTGCAAATGGAGGTGCCTCCGGGGTCACCGTTGGTGAGGCTGCGGTTTCTCCTTGTTTTAACTCAACAAATTTTGCAACGGCCGGAACGACCGGTGGTTTTCTCGGCGGACTCGTTATTCCGCAGCCTTCACAACCTTACGTTGAACTGACGGTGGATATGATACCCGATGATGCGGTTGTTTGTCAGGGAAATGATCTGTTTATGACGGTAGTTGCTACAGGAACCGAACCGCTGCATTATCATTGGAATGATCCTGATTCAACCACTACTCCCGATTGCACAGTTACACCTATGACGGATTTTGTTTATAATGTTATTGTAACAGACGATATTGGTTGTGAGGAAATCGGATTTGTTTCTGTGGATGTTATTGATACGGTAGCCGTTACTGCTTATCCGGATACTACCCTGGAAATGGGCAATACAATGACGCTCAATACCAATCTCGACGATACCTATACTTATTCATGGTCGCCAGTATATAATATGGATGATCCTACTTCTGCGAATCCATTGATCTGGCCTTATCAGACTACTGAATACTGTGTTACGGTTACACATGCTACCGGATGTACTTCTACCGATTGCGTTACCATCCTGGTTGCACCGGCAATGCAATTCCCGAATGCGTTTACGCCGAATGGCGACGGCATTAATGATATTTTCCGCGTTCCACCCGAAATGGTGCTCTGCTCAGAGATCACCTATTTTAAAGTGTTTGACCGCTGGGGACAGGCTGTGTATGATTATTTTGCGATGGCCGACAGCCCCGGCTGGGATGGAAATGATATTACCGGAAAAGAACAGGAGATCGGGGCTTATGTTTTTCTCATTAAGATGACATGCGACGATGTAGAAGAAACCTTTAAAGGTAGTCTTACACTCATGCGTTGATTTTTTTCCCTCAGTAAAATATCCAGAGTAATACAGGCTTCTCCGCCTTCTGTAATTGTTTGTCCAGTCGCCGCATAAAATTATCGGATACTGCTGCACAACCCCAGCCTTCCGGAGTTCCCTGCGGAAATGTTTCAAAGTCATCCACCATGTCCCAGCTATGCATGCAGATATTTCTGCCAAAGGAATTACTGTTTGTAGAATCAAGTCCGTGCATCGCATAATTTACATGAATGCCCCAATTGCTGTAACCCCTGTCGCCGATCTTATATTTTCCTGTGGAAGAGCAATGGCTCTCATACACGTTACTGAATTCGGGTGCTGATTTCGTTTCATCATGCCCCCATGAATGATCACCGCAACCATGACTCACAAGTCCGGAATCTGCAGGTGCATCTGCAGAAAAATCCCAGACAAAAAAACGGGTAAGTCCGGAGTGGATCCGCATATCGATAAGCAGGCAAAAAGAAGTATCGTATTTATTTTTTGCGCAGAATTCAAATGCTTCGTCAGCCTTTGCTGCAATGCGTGCCTGTTCTACAGAATCTGCGAGGCGCAAACTGTCGGCAAGCGCTTCCTTATTTGCAGTAATGTGCCTGCGGTTATTTTTCGGATCACAGGCAAGGCTGATCAAAAACAGGCAAAGGAAAATAATTAAGGAAAATACGGGTTTCATGCTAATCCAATGAAGACAACAGGAACGCAGGAAATTTCGCAGGTATTTTATGGAAGAATAAAATTACGCCCGCCTGACTTTATTTCTGCAACAGTTTATCCTCCTGCAATAAACTATTTATCTCCGCAGGCGATAATTTACCGATCTCTCTTTCGGCATCGATGTAATCTATATCACCATTATAGAGAAACTGGATGCGGCGTTCACGGTTGCCGAATTCCGGACAGTTGACATTCTGGAAGTTTTTGATCTTTCCGTTATCGAAATATTCCTTCCGCATCAGCATATATCCTTTTGCATTATAATATTTACACACCTTGAGACGGTCTTTTCCGAAATAAGACTTCCACATACCTGTTTCTATTCCGTTGGTATAATTGCCTTCGATCTGCACATTTCCTGTGGGATAATAAAATTTCCAGTTGCCATTCATTATTCCGTCAGCGAGAGCTCCCTCGAGCATTAGTTTTTCTCCTTCGTAAGAAGCGATCGTGCCGGTATAAGGCTTTCCGTTATAAGTATATATTTCAGGTTTGAAAGTGTTCACATAATTACTGTCGCTATGCTGCATGGGCGTAAAATTCAATCCGCCGGCGGCATGGAGGGCTGTGGCATAGAGGCGGCCCTCGCTGTCTTTATCCTTTGAAGTCAGACAGGATTGTAAAAAAAGAATGGACAAAATAATCAACGAAAGTGCGATCAGGTTTTTCATTTTTGGAGAATAAGCTTTAATACATAAATCAGGTATTATTTTTTGCGCAGGGTAAATTGTGTGATCTCGGGCCAGATACCCAGACGACCCGGATACCCGACTGTTCCGATACCTCTGTTCACATAAATATAATGTTTTCCCTGTTGGTAGAGTCCGGCCCACTGTGCATAGATCCATTGGGCAGGAGAAAAACGAAATGCAGGGACTTCTATTCCCATTTGAAAGCCATGCGTGTGACCGCTTAATGTGAGCTGAGGAGGATTTTCCTCTTTTAATACCACTGCATCCCAATGCGAGGGATCATGTGAAAGCAAAATTCTGAAAGCATCTTCCGGAATACCGGCAGAGGCCTTTTTAATATCGCCGAATTTTGGAAAATCTCCTTTCCCCCAATTTTCAACACCGATGACAAAAAGTCGCTCCCCGTTTTTTTCTATCGGTGTATGTTCATTGAGTAATAATTGAAATCCCAGCCGGGGATGAATTGCTTTAACGCGGTCAAGATTATTTTCTTTTTCCTGCGGCGTCTTCCAATTTACATAATCACCGTAATCATGATTGCCGAGAATTGAGAATTTTCCGAAAGGAGCGGAGAGCGGTTGAAATACATCCATCCAGCCATTCATTTCTTCTGCGCGGCTGTTCACAATATCACCCGTGAAAAAAAATACATCTGACCGCAGGTCCTGTACCATTTGCACCATGCCTTGTAATTCGGCTTTACTTACTTTATCAAAGGACCCGATATGGATATCGCTTAATTGTGTAATCGTAAATCCGTCGAATGCAGCAGGCAGATCAGGAAAAAATAATTCCTCCCGGTGTATGGTGTAATTGAACCGGCCCTTCACCATTCCGTAGACATAGCCGGTGAAAGGTGCAATGCTGAATATCAGTGCGGCGCGGGATAAAAACGCACGTCTGCTGATGAGAAATTTTTCTTCACCTGCACCAGGTTGTTTTTTCCTTTTAAAATACCGGATAATACTTGCCGGATATCGGTATAGATCTTCCCCGAGCAGAATAATTGCCGTAAGAAATTTGGTAAACAACAGAGAAATAAAAATGCCGAAGATGTACAGATTAAACCTGGTCAGGTCGGGACCCGCCATGCGGTTCAGAAACAGGATCGAAGCAGCAATAACAAACAGGATGCAATTGATCATCCAGAAAATACGCAACGCTTTTTTCGGATTCCTGCTGAATACTTTTTTTATGGCAGAATGAATAAAAAAATCGGGCCCGAAATAAAATCCGAAAATAAAAAGTAAGCGGGACAGGATCGCAACAACAGACATGTATAATTATTCTGGTGCAAAGGTACGATGCCTGCAATAAATATCTGTTAATTCTGCAGGAAGAAAATATTTAATGGATGACAGATATCGACTTAATCCTCGGCTAAAACAATGAGCTTGTCATTTGCTGAAAACCGGATCATATTGCTTTTTGCCGGATTTGTTTTCACGCCATAAGACATTGCTGCATCGTGTTCGTATTGCATCTGCCTGTATCCGATGGCAGTCTGGCCCCTGCGTCGTGCCGCTTCGGTCAGTGTGTAAAAATCAAGCTCCGTTGAAATATCTACATAATCGGTAACCGGTTTCATATAGATCTCACTACCGTCTTCATCCAGTATATCTTCAAACACACGCATCAGGTCCTTGTTTTCAGATACCTGTGTTATTAAAAGACTGAGCATTTTGTCGCTCACGATAAAATCATCCGCATTAGTTACTTCGGCGAGTTCCCGGTTTTTGAGATCGAGCATTTCGCTGACGATATTCAGATCTTTATTTTCACGTTCACTCATATCGCGCAGATGGAGTAAGGTGATCAGTGTGATTGAATCGGAGCGCTGTATATTATCTCCCGTGTAGGAGAAAAGCATGATGTAATCGAAGGTGAACACCTGCAATGATTCCAGAATGTTGCGGTCGCTGGTCACTTCTTCCCGGTACGTTACAGAAAGGTTTGTGAGTGTGGTTGTATTGGTAAGCGCGTCAGGTTTGGGCATGTCGGCAACCACAATTATTTCGGAGCCGGCTCCTACATAATTATTTAATTCGCGAATAACCCGAATTACACGCGGGTTCCATCCCAGCAATAGTATCTTTTCCTTTTTTCTACTGGTGGTAACAGGATGATTATTTATGGCTGCCTCATTTATTGTATAATCTGAATGCCCCGAAAT
>CAYTFT010000118.1:0-7371 GCA_964437155.1 uncultured Chitinophagales bacterium
CTCTGCTATTGCTTTCGCCACTTCAATCGTCCCGTTGCTGAAATTTGACATTTCAAAAACACCCATCGGACCGTTCCATAAAATTGTTTTTGAACGCAAAATAGTATCTCTGAAAACAGCAATAGCCTTTTGACCTATATCAAGTCCCATCCATCCGGCGGGAATTGCGTTGCTCTCGCTTCCCGCGATCACTGCTTCATTATCAAATTTATCTGCAATAACAGAATCAACCGGTAATAAAATTTTCACGCCTTTTGCTTTCGCTTTTTCCAGTAATTGCTGTGCGAGTGCAAGGCGGTCATCTTCACATAATGAATTTCCGATATTGCCGCCCATTGCTTTAAAGAAGGTATACGCCATCCCACCGCCGATAATAATATTGTCGGCTTTGTCGATGAGCTTTTCCAGAATTAATATTTTATCCGACACTTTTGCACCGCCGATAATTGCTGTAAAAGGTTTTGCATGCTGATGTAAAACCTTATTCCCCGCTTCCACTTCCGCAGCCATTAAATAACCGAACATTTTATTCTCCGACGAAAAATATTTTGCCACTACGGTTGTGGATGCATGTGCGCGATGTGCCGTGCCAAATGCATCGTTGACATATATATCTCCGAGCTGTGCAAGCTGTGCAGCAAAATTTTCGTTGCCCTTTTCTTCTTCCGGATGAAAACGTAAATTTTCCAGCAATAAAATTTCACCGGGTTGCAGTGCTTTGGCTGTCTGCAATACATTTTCCCCGATGCAATCGGAAATAAACTGAACCGGTTTCTGTAATAATGCAGATAGTTCGTTCACCACATGCCGGAGTGAATATTTTTCTTCCGGACCGCCTTTCGGTCTGCCGAGATGCGACATCAGCACAACGGAACCACCATCATTTAAAATTTTATTGATCGTGCCCATAGCCGCGCGCAATCTTGTATTATCGGTTACGGCAAATGTTTGTTTATCGAGCGGCACATTAAAATCAACGCGGATCAAAGCGCGTTTGCCGGAGAAATTACAGGTTGCAATGGTTTTCATTATCAATGTTATTGTCTGTTTGATTTTTTAATTCTTTCTGGCAGGAATACAGGTCGGAGAAATAAATATGCATCAGGACTGAATACATTATTTATTGATTTCATTTTGCTTAAAAGAATGCAGACGCAGAACGAGATCAGCGAGTCTGCTGGAATATCCGAATTCATTATCATACCATCCCACGATTTTTACCATTTTTCCGATCACATGTGTGAGTTGAGCATCGAATATGCAGGAATGCGGGTCGCCGACAATATCCACCGATACGATCGGATCTTCCGTATAACTCAGAATCCCTTTCAGCTCACCTTCAGCGGCGATTCTGAATAATTTATTTATCTCTTCCGGCGTCGTTGTCCGGTTCACGATACAGGTAATATCCGTTAACGAACCATCGGGCACCGGAACGCGGATGCCCGCACCGCCGATCTTCCCCTTCAGGTCGGGATAGGTGAGGGTAATTGCCTTTGCAGCGCCCGTTGAAGTGGGGACAATATTTTCGGCTGCCGCTCTTGCCCTGCGGAGGTCCTTATGGGGTGCATCATGCAAACGCTGATCGCCGGTATAGCTGTGCACTGTAGTAATATATGCCGACTCGATCTCAAAATTTTCATGTATCACGCGGATCATGGGAGCTGCGCAATTTGTAGTGCAGGAGGCATTGGAGATGATGACATCCTCTGCGGTGAGGATATCGTCATTCACCCCGAGCACGATTGTTTTTATATCGGCATCTTTAGGCGGGGCGGAAATGACCACTTTTTTGGCACCGGCTTTCAGGTGCAGACCGGCTTTAGCCTTATCTAAAAAATGCCCCGTAGATTCGATAACCAGATCCACCCCCAGCGTCGCCCAGGGCAATGCTCCCGGATCCTTTTCCGCAAAAACGGGAATTTTTTTTCCGTTGACGATGAGGTTATTACCTTCTGTGGAAACGGTTCCGTTAAAGCGGCCATGTACCGAATCATATTTAAGCAAATGGGCAAGGGTGGCCACATCTGTGAGGTCGTTCACTGCCACAATTTCGACGTTTTCCTTTTCCAGTATTCTCCGCAGGAACACCCTTCCGATTCGGCCGAAGCCGTTGATCGCCACTCTGTACGTAGTATTCATCACGGGCAAAATTACCCATGCCATCAGAAATTTTGGGAATAAACTTTTTAAAAAACGTTTTTTCCTTTACTTTTGCGGTCTCTTTTGAGAATGGCCCGTTCATCCAGGGGTTAGGATACAAGATTTTTCGCCCAAGAGGCGACCACCCTCTGGGTGGCTGTTGACGTGTAGAAAAAGTTTGAGGTTATGTTCTTTGTTTATGTATTGATTAGTGAAAAAGATGGTTCTACCTATATTGGTTACACTGAGAACTTGGAAAGACGGATTGAACAGCATAATGCCGGACAAACCCGATCTTTAAAGAGTAAATTGCCGGTTAAACTCGCTTATTTTGAGCAGTTTGAATCTAAACCGGAAGCCAGAAGGCGTGAACTTAGATTAAAAAATAATAGTTGGGAAAAGCATCAATTATTCGTAAAAATTTTTCCTGAAAAATACAAGGCCCGTTCATCTAGGGGTTAGGATACAAGATTTTCATTCTTGGTACAGGGGTTCGATTCCCCTACGGGCTACACTTAAATCCAATTTGCAATCAGTCGGTTAGCAAATTGGATTTTTTTTATTTCGGAGACGGGTATTGAAATTGACACCCACTATGCCTGAACATCCGTAAACATAACAAGTAAGAAAAAAACAGGCAGGATAGAAATAAATGATATCTCTTGTTTTATATAATTCATAAATCAATACTGTAAGTTTTTATTGCGCTAACCTTCTCGTTGCCCTCGCATCCAGCCGCCTCCAGGTCGTAGCAACGGCAAAACCGGTAACCAGATCCCAGATACCCCACCAGCCGGCAACAACAGCAACGCCGCCCAGCATCGGAAAGAAATTCGCCCATACAATGAGGCCCAGTGTTGCATTGTGAATTCCGGTTTCAATGGTCAGACATTTTTTATCCTTAAAGTCGAGTCCGAAAACCGATGCCATACCATAACCACCCGCCATGGCGAGTCCGTTATGCAGTAAAACGAGAATAAATATCGTCCCGATGATCTGTAAAAAAATATGATAATTACTCAGAAATAAAAACACAATGAATCCGAGAAATAAAACAACAGATATCGTTTGCATCGGCTTCATGATCTTCGCAGTAAATTTTGGTAATTTATAATTCGTTACCATTCCGATCAGCAGCGGAATTCCGAGTATCGTGAGAATTTCGATAATGAGTTCAAATGTATCAATATGAATGGAACGCATGAGTGCGTTTGTGGGACCGTAAATATTTGCGCAGATGGCAAAAGTGAGCGGTGTCATTAAAGGCGCTAAAACTGTTTGTGTGGCAGTGAGCGTAACCGATAAAGCGACATTACCTTTCGCAAGATGGGAGAGGAAATTACTCATGTTGCCGCCCGGACAGGAACCCAGTAAAAACATACCAAGTGCAATACTCGGACAGGGGTTAAAGAGGAGCACCAATGCAAATGTCAGCACGGGCAGAAAAACATACTGGCTGAGTAAGCCTGCCATTGCCTTGCGCGGGGATTCGACAATGCGTTTAAAATCGGCGATCTTTAAACTTAACGCAATCCCGAACATCAGAAATGCCAGCAATAAATTCAGGAGAAATAATTTATCGCTCGCAAAATTCAGCTGAATGCTGTCAATAGTTTCACACATAAATAAGGTTTTTGGTTAAGTATGCTTGCTAAAATATCAGAAAGTAGTTCCTGTTCCGTATAATAATCCAAATGCATTGATACCGATAGAATAACTGGAGCCGATATACATCACAAAATTCTCCCCGCGTGAAATGCGCATGCGACCTGCGATCACCGGCGCAATGCGGATGCTGTTATTTTCATCAAACAATACACTCGCCAGCGGTCCGACTTCCAGTTCAATATTGGATTTTTCGTCAATATCAAAATGCAATGCCCTGAAAACAACACCCGTTCCGACAGTGGGCGAAGATTTTTCATTTACGACCACACTGTCCACCAGAAATTGTTTTGTCTCTGTTGAAATATTCACAAATAAGGGAACACGCACAAACTTTTGCGGCATGAATTCGGCAAATAATAATACAGCGCTCGTAGGAACAACAACTGCTTCCTGAGTATGCAGGTCGACCAGCTTACTGTTCGAAATAAAGAGCAGGGAGTGTCCGAAACTGAGTTCGACATGCCGGCCTTTTTTCAATGTGTCTGCTTCCTGTGCATGAACGGTTTGCAGAAAAAATAAAAAAATGAAGAAGGAAAGGAGTCTGTGTGTTTGCATACAATATATTTTATGGCCAGATCTGTTGCATTCACATGCATGATGACAGAACTGACGGAACAATAACTAAGATATGGCAGGATGACCGGAATTGGGTTCTCTTTGATCTTTGCCTCTTCAAACTTAAGTTTTTAATCTTGTTAAATGAAATATTAGCATAATAATTTACGCACCCTGCGGCGGTGAGGTACGTACCGCATCATACTCTGCCCTCCCCCTGTCCAGTTCGGCAATGATCTGTTCACGTTCTGCCATCAGCCCGGAAACAAATACAGCCCGCCTGTTAAAATGCCGGAGCAATCTCCAGCGCGCCCTGATATTGCCGAGTTTTGTAAAATACCACCATGCGAAAAAGCCGGTAACGGGCAGGCTAATCGCATACAGCAGTGTTATAAGCGCGTCGCCGGTGTACCTGTGGACCAGTGAGATCTGAACGGAATAAAAGATTGCAAATGTTGCGATCCCGACTGCCATGCTGATCGGGCCCCTGAATTCTATACGGCTGGTAGCGCGGTCGGCAAGGAGACCGGGAATTTTGAATGGCAGATAATTATTGATCACGCCGTACAGGTAAAACGGAAATCCGGCAACAATGATGAATAAGGCAGTTAATCCGCTCCCGATCAGGGAGCCCCCTTTTAGCATTTTTCCTACATCCGCATCACGCACACCGATCATACGCAGATTTTCAAAATATTGCTGAAGGCGTTTATCCATTTTCATCGCACGTTCAGGATCCGTCTGCATGAAATGATCAACCGTTGCCGCCATATTTTTCGTCAAATTAAATTCCGCATGCGCATCATCCGTTGAAATGCCGAGATCCTTGCCGAGTTTATATTTATATACCAATTCAATTCTCTTCATCAGGTCCTCTGTTTTCCTGTCGCTGATATCAATCACCACTTTTTCCAATGCAGCACGAATGGCCTCAGTGAGTTCCTTAGCAGTCCGGAACGGATCTGCCGCATATTTATCTTTATAGTCGCCGACAGAAATGGGTGGGGCAATATTAATGAACAGGTCGCGGTTGAATTTATGCGGATTATCAAAATTCAATCCCACTACCATGATCTTCGTCTGCAAATTAAATCCGTTACGTGCTTCAGCACCCAGAACGATACGTGCAGCGCCGGTTTTCATGGGTTGTAATTTCCGCCCCTCAATGCTGATCCCTTCCGGAAAGAGCAGAACAGCTCCTTTTTTTTCAAGATGCTGATAACATTTTTCAAATGTCTCATCGTTTTTGTTCATTAAGGCCGGATCATCCACCTTGCGGTAAACAGGAATGATATTCAGCTTCGGAAGCATCCATTTTGCAAATCCTGATTTAAATAATGCGCCTTTTGCCAGAAAGTGTATTCTGATATTGACCATCGTAGCGATGACGATCGGATCAGTAAATGTTGCCGGATGATTAGCAACGATAAGTAACGGGCCCTTCCCGGGAATATTTTCCTTATTCTGAATAGTGATATGCCGGAAGAAAACCTTCTGGGTAATTTTCATCAGATATTTCAGGAAATAATAAAGCATATGGTTATGGCTTTTTCAGATCAGTGTACATTGGTGAAAATACCAATTTGAAAAGGTGCTTTTGCCAGACCCGCCTCTGCATACAATCCGATATTTTCTGTTATATAATACCGCAAGCCGACAATTTCCTCAAATGCAACGGGAAACTGATCCAGATCGTAATCACTATAGTATAAACAATTCGATTTCTCCATTGTGGTTGAGGCCCTGTAGCCTAATCCGGTCCCAAAATACAATTCGATTTTATCAGAAATATCAATATACCGGTTTACCCTGATCAATACACTGTAGGCCATAAAACTAATATTGTGATGGCAGTCAACGTATACATAATCAACAAAATATGTATCTGTGAATTCAAATTGACGGTACGAATATGCAGCTGATAACGCAACTCCCAATTGGTCATTAGCCATAAATTCCGACTTAAAAAAAATCGGACCGAATGCCGATGTATTATAATCAGCATACCCTTCATAATTTGAAACATCAAAACCAAAGGAGGTCCAAAAGAAATCAAAACTGTAGTTTGCCAGTAAATTCGGAAATCCGTATCCGGCAGAAATAACAATATCATCCTCCTCCGTGACCTGACCATGAAGATTTACTGTCTCAAAACAAAAGAAGGATAAAATACAGAAAACCGAAGCCTGTGTTTTCATTTTGAAATGCAATGCAGAGTGAACTGATCCCCGATTTGCGGGAAATGGTAATTTATCACAAGGTAACCTGTTCAAGGGAGATTTCCAATACCGCATTATGGCTATCTCCGGTCAGGCAGATTATGTATCTTTATCAAAAACTCAGAACAATGAAACGTGGTATTCTTCTCCTCCTGGTGGTTCCTGTCCTTTTACTGGTTACCGGCTGCCCTGTCGGCGTCTCCTTTCCTTTGGGACAGCCGGGCACTGAAAAGATCAATAAAGACATTATCGGAACATGGTCGCAAACGGACCCTGATAAGGAGGTGCTGAAAATGGAAATTAAAAAGGTTGATGAATTTACTATCGCGGTTAAAGTGAATGAAAAAGGATCTATGTATTCAGAGGATGTAACGGACTTCAAAGGGTATTTTACTGAGATTGACGGAAAGAAATTCATTTATTTACAGGATGCCACAAATGAACTTGCCTCCTGGTATTCCTACTGCTATGAAATCAATGGTAAAACACTGCATACCTGGGATATTTCACTGAAAGTCGGTGGCGTTGATGCTGTAACTTCAACTGAAGCATACCGGCAGGAAGTAAGCGGTTCATTAAAATTTGCCGATGCGCTTTCTGGCGAAACCGTCTGGACAAAAGAATAAATCCCGACGCTCTGCCGATTCTCCGAATCGGCTGTGGTGGATGCAGACTCCCGTCTGCATTTTGATAAATTAAACCCCGTAGGGGTGACATTATTGTAGCAATTTTTTTGAACATTTTATTAAACCCCGTAGGGGTGACATTATTGTAAACATCGAACAAT
>CAYTFT010000119.1:0-7368 GCA_964437155.1 uncultured Chitinophagales bacterium
ATCGGAAGTCTTGGGCCGGGGACGTATACGATCACGGTGCAGGAAACGGATGGCTGCGCTTTTACCCAGGATATAATTATCACTGAGCCTGCATTACTCACATTGGATACAGTTTTTACAACTGATATCACATGTTTTGGCGGGAACGACGGTCAGGTGCAACTCGACCCGGGAGGGGGTGTTTTACCTTATTCCTTTAGTGCAGATGGAATTACCTGGCAGCCGGACAGTCTTTTCAGCACTATGACAGCAGGTACATATACGTTTTATGTGGAAGATGCAAACGGATGTGAGGCCTCTTTCAGCACAGTAATTTTATCTGAACCGCCACCGGTTGTTGTGGAGGCGGGGCCAAATCAGACAATCTCTCTGGGTAGTTCAGTTCTGCTTGAGGCTTCCACCGCAGTTGCTCCTGTCAGCAGTATTATCTGGTCGCCTTCCTACGGGCTCTCCTGCACCAACTGCATGCAGCCGGTTGCGAGTCCTTCGTTTGATACGGAGTACTTTATAACTATAACTGATGCAACAGGTTGTTCGGGAACTGACTCGGTAAATGTCTGGGTGATCATTGATTTTGATGTGCCGAACGCCTTTACGCCTAATGGTGACGGGTTGAATGACGAATTCAACATCCACACGGATATTCTGATCGATTATAGCATTTCCATATATAACAGATGGGGGGAAATGGTCTTTACCTCTGACGATATCCATACCGGGTGGGATGGAACCTTTGATGGAAAGCCGCAGGAGATCGGCACCTATATCTATTCGATACGATCTGTAACGACAGTAAATACGCCTATTCGCAAGACCGGCACCATAACACTTTTAAGATGAGGGGAGGGCGGGAATGTCAATTGATGAAGATTGATTTTAAAAGGTTGCATTAATCTTAAAAATTCTTCACTTTTTTTTTGGAATTCTCATTTTACTGTATAGCTTTGTTTTTATAAAGGTTAAAAGTGAGTAGAACCAGGCCTTCCGGATTAACCTATTATGGCGACGATTCCCCCGGATTGTAAAAAACACGGTCAGTTTCTATTTCATTTTTAAGTTTTTTGAGTAACAAATCGGACTTTCGACTTGCAGAAGCGAAACCGGGGTTATAGATTTGCGGCTCATTTGATATATTAAGATTTTTTATACATCAAAAAAACAGTCAATTATTTAAACTTTTAATTTATACGTCATGATTAGTAGAAAACTCACGTTAGCGGTATTATTGCTCTATTGCGGTATTACCTTCGGACAAACCACCCAAAGCGGCGGTTCTTCATTCCCTCCCAAACCGGCCAATGCATGGCAGATCGGATTAAACCTTGGTGTACCTCAGATCATGGGGGACTTAAGGTCTGAGCCATTCGGCGGTGCCCACGGCCCAGCATTCGGAGTAGGCCTTAACATCCGTAAAGGATTAGGCTACGTTACCTCTATCCGTTTACACGGTATGTATGCAAATGCTTACGGACAGGAATTCATTCAGGGTCCTTTCGACCAGAACAAGACTTTGAATGGTGTATTCGCGAATAACTCCATTGATGACTATTCAACAGGAGCTGACTATACCTCAAACGTATGGGTTCCTAACTACAAATCAACCATTATGCACGGATCACTCGATCTGTTGGTTAACTTAAATAACATCAACTTCCACCAGTCAAACCCTAAATTTTTAGTGTATGCATTCCTCGGTGTTGGTGGTTTCCAATATCAAACTTCTTATGATGCTCTCGATGCGAATGGTAATCCTTATCCATTCAACACCATCCTTGATGGTTTCGGATCTCAGAACACATCTGAGAAAGAGCGTCTGGATGCGATCCATGGTGTTCTCGATGGCGAGTATGAAACACAGGCTGAAGTAGCTAACCCTGCTGCTCGTACTGAAGGTGAAACCCGTTCTACTAAAGTGAACAACCCTTCACTCTCAGGTGGTCTCGGAATTTCTTACAGAGTAGGAGACAAACTGGAAATCGGACTTGAGCAAAGAGCAACACATTACTTTGACGACTTAGCTGACGGTCAGCGTTGGGATTTTGACAAATCCTATACTGCTCACTACGACCTTTTCGAATATACTAACCTTACCATTGGTGTTAACCTTGGTGGTGGCGAAGGCGGTGAAGCGCTTTGGGAAATGAACCCATTGACTTACTTATATGATAAAGTAAACTCTATCGATCCTGATAACTTATTAAAAGACTCTGACAACGACGGTGTTATCGACCGTTTAGATAAAGAACCGAGCACTCCGGAAGGAACTCCGGTTGATACACACGGTGTTAGCTTAGACAGCGATAAAGATGGTTGCCCTGACTCAGAAGATCCGGAACCATTCTCATCTCCTGTATTACCTATGGAAAATTGCCAGAACGTTCATGTTACAATGGAAAACGTAAAAGCTTATGTTGATCAGAGATTGAAAGATTTCACCGGCGGTGGAACAGGTGCTGCAAGCGACTGGATCCTTCCTTATATCTACTTCGATCTGAACAAATCAAATATCCGTCCTGATGCAGTACCGCAATTAAATCAGATTGCTGAGATCATGAACAGATATAACAAACTGAATATCGAAGTTGTAGGTCATGCCGATACACGCGGTGACGAAGCTTCTAACATGAAGTTGTCTGAAAATCGCGCTAAATCAGCGATCAACTACCTGACAAGCAAAGGTGTAAGCGAAAGCAGACTGAAAATCGTTTACAAAGGCGAAACTGAAAACATCATCAAAAATGCTTCTACAGAACAAGAGCATCAGATGAACCGCCGCGTAGAATTCCATATTATAAAGAATTGATTTATATATAATCATGACAGCCTAAGGGGTGGAGCAATCCACCCCTTTTTTTATTGCCTGTAGTTTCTCAAACTACGGTATGTGATTAAAATGGAAATGAAGATTTTACCTGCATTGTATTTTCACCATATCCCTTTTCCGGGTGATAAACTTTCTAATGAAATGCACGGAGAGAAGTTGAATTTATTATTCTGATGAATGGAGTAAGACGAAGTGTGTAATGAGAGGAGAAAAATATTTACAGTACGCGATGGTCATTGTATTTTCTCCTGCCCGTTTATTTTAGCTTCCTGTATTCGCCGCATAATTTCATAGCCTGCGAAACCGATTACCAGGATATATTCAACAGCTACCAATAAATAATTTTCAGGATAGGCAGGATCGATATACGTGATATAGGTTAAGTAAATAAGGAATGACCAAAGGATCGGATACCTGATTGATGTAACGGAAGCGAGCAGGATCAGCGGTGTAAGATACCATGGATGCATGGTTGTGGCAAAAAGACAATAGATCGAAAAGGCAAAAAGCAATGCGGAAAAGAAATTACTTCTTTTGTAAAAAACACTCAATGTAACAATGCAAACCAGCGTGACAACCGGTAATAATTTCCGCATCATGGAAAATGTCTCAAAATGTTCATCCTTATTAATCAGCCATCGCAGTAAATAATAAACACTTCCGTTGAACTCGAATTGCTGGAAATATAAATTAAGGCTGCTGGCCACCTCACCATATTGCATCAGCATCGGTGCAAGCAAAATAATGGCGGTACTTCCGCAAAGAAGACAATAACGCAATGTCTGACGAATACCGATAAACCGGAAAAATAAAGGCAAGAGCATTACGGGCCATAATTTCGATCCGATTGCAAAACCAAATGCAATTGCAGAAAGGTCCCTCTTCGATCTGTTGAGGAAATAAAATGCGACCAGCAGAAAAAATATCATACTGGCTTCGAAATGCAAATTCCCGGTTAATTCCAGAATGATCAATGGATTTAAGGTGTACAGCAACTGATTTTTTTTCGGCATCTTCAATTGCTCCAGTATTTTAGGAAGCAGTAAGATGCTGCCTGTTTCAAAAATGAAAATACTGCATTTTAATACCAGCATATAGATAACCATATTGCCCCGGGAAATCCATGCTGCAGTTGCAAAAAGGCCCTGGCTCAAAGGCGGGTAAATGGTATGCCACGGGCGTGAATTTAATGCTGCATATAATCCGGATTGCTGCAAAATATCCTGCATCCCGTAAAAATGATTTGCTGCTACCTGGTCGGGGGTTGCTGTATAAGGATTGTGTTGGTGTAATAATAATTGCCCGTCCCAGAGGAAGCGATAAAAATCATCAGTAAGATTGGGCATGCTGAAGAGCAGTATCAGTCTTACAAAAATCCCCAGCCATTTTCCTTCCTGCACCAAACGATCTGTATTCAGATATTTTATCATCAGGATAAACAATAAAAAAGCTGAACTGTATAAACAGATCAGCTTAGTAAAATCAGTACGTTCGGTAAAATAATAAATCTGAAAAAGCAGGAACGCAAATACTGTGTAAACAGCAAATCTCCATGAACCGGTGATTGCTGTTTTGATCATACATTATGAATTATACCTGGAATGTTTGAGCGAAAAATAAAAAATTAATGCGAAACCGATAAAGGCAAGCGTGTGGAAAGGCAACAAGCCATAATCCTTATAATAAAATCCCATGATGATACCGGAAAGAAAATACAGGCTGAACAATCCTTCGAGGTAAGTGATCGGACTGATCTTGGTAGCAGCATATTTTTTATTCTTCCACATATCCTTGGCATTCGTGATATTGAATTTTGGTGTGCGCACAAATGCGGTCCGCTGTCCGAGCCATCCTCTGAAAACAGCCCATGCATTATGTAAGCTCATGCCCATGGTAATCGCGAGGAAAACCGGAAAACGTACAATATAAACCTGCATGGTTTTTTTCATTGTTTTTTCGCGCTGCATCGTTGAGATATAATATGCATATGCAATGGCAATGGAACCGATAAGGAAAATACTTGCGTATTTAAAATAATTGAAGTCGATATAATGATTCTTAATAAACAGCAGTGGTACGCTTAATATTGCAGTAATGAGAATGAATATATAATTCGTAGTATTGAACAGATGCACAATCGCGTGTAATTTAATGCGCATGGGAATCTCAGCACGCATCACTTTACGTCCGATCTTTCTGGCTGTTTCTGCACCTCCTTTGTTCCAGCGGAATTGTTGTGACTTTAATGCATTCATGTCGGTAGGCAATTCAGCAGGTGCGACAACATTTTCTACATATTTGAATTTCCATCCCTTCAATTGTGCGCGATAGCTCAGATCAAGGTCTTCGGTAAGTGTATCGCTGTTCCAGCCGCCGGCATCTTCAATGCATTGTTTTCTCCATAAGCCGGCAGTTCCGTTGAAATTGATAAAATAGCCCGCAGCATTTCGTCCCTGTTGTTCGATGGTGAAATGCATATCGAGAGCAAAAGCCTGCATTTTTGTGAGGATGGAATAATCTTTATTCAGATGTTCCCATTTTGCCTGCACCACGCCGATCTTATCGTCCTGGAGGAAATAGGGGATCGTCTTTCTTAGGAAATCAGGGTAGGGCACAAAGTCGGCGTCGAAGATCGCGATGAATTCACCGGAAGCTTCTTTCATGCCGTATTCGAGTGCGCCGGCTTTAAAGCCTTTTCTGATGGGGCGTTTTATTTGTTTGATATTGATGCCCTGCTCCCTGTAGAATTCCACACGGCGGGAAGCGATCTCAAAACTTTCGTCGGTTGAATCATCCAGCAACTGGATTTCCAGTTTACTTTTCGGATAATCGAAAGCTGCAACCGCATCGATGAGGCGCTCGACAACGTATTGCTCATTGTAAACCGGCAACTGCACGGTAACAAACGGAAATTCCTCTTCCGGAATATTGAAAGCGGCATCCTCCTTTTCGAGCGAACGTTTGTATTTAATGTAATGGATCGCAAGGCTCAATTGCATGATACAATAGAAGAACAGCAATGTGATTGCGACGGTGTAGATTACTATTATCAGGATTGACATGTCAATCGTTTGGTTTCAAAAGTATTTAAATATGGTGGCGATGATTTTGTATCCCGCCATAATGGTTCCCTTAACGGTTCCGGTGATCTTTGACTGCCCGATACGCGGCCTGTAATCAACCGGTATTTCGGTGTATCGCAGTTTTTTCCTGACTGCTTTGATCTGCATCTCCACGGTCCATCCATAATTGGTATCCTGCATGTTAAGTTCCGTCAGGCTTTTCCAGCGGATCGCTCTGAATGGCCCCAGATCGCTGAAATTGGCCCCGTAAAACAAACGCATCAGGCTGGTAGCAAGCCAGTTTCCGAAGATCTGTTGCAGCGCCATCGAGCCTTTGATCCTGCGCCCTTTGGAGCGACTGCCAATCACCATGTCAAACTGCCCGTCGGCAATAGGTTTTACAAGGAGTGGAAGTTGTTCCGGATAGTCAGAATAATCACCGTCAATGAACACAATTATTTCGGGTTGCTGCTCTGCAGGTTTTTCCCTGATGTACTGAATGCCTTTTAAGCAAGCCGACCCGTACCCTTTTCTTGTTTCAAGTAAAACCGTTGCACCGTGTAAAACAGCGATTTCGGCAGTATTGTCCGTTGAACCGTTATTTACCACTATCACCTCCTCTGCACTTCCCTGCGGAATATCCCTGAGCACATTACCGATCGACCCACTTTCATTAAAAACCGGTATAATAACGTTGACTTTTTGCATTATTTCACCCCGCCTGACCCTTCCTGAAAAAGTGGTCAAAGTTACTTCAATTGTAAATGATATTTAAATATAGTTAAGAGAGAATTTTCAAGTCCTCTGATGTGAATAAGATCTCGGCGCGGCCTGATTTGTCGGGACCTGTCTCGAGTTTTAAAACACCTCTGGGGCAAACAGCAGCGCAAACCCCGCATCCCACGCAGCTTGCGCGGACTATGTTCTGTCCCCGCTGGGCGTAGGCGCGCACATCAATTCCCATTTCGCAATATGTAGAGCAATTGCCACAGGATATACATTGTCCTCCGTTGGTTGTGATGCGAAATCTGGATTTAAATCGCTGGATGATACCCATATATGCAGCCATCGGGCATCCGAACCGGCACCAAACCCTGCTGCCCATGATCGGATAGAAACCCACGCCGATGACACCGCTGAAAATATTGCCAATTAAAAATCCATAGGCTTTAGCCATAGGTTCACCGATGGTTCCCAGCACACTTCCGTGCAAGGCAGCATCAGCGAGTAACAGGGCCGAAATGAGTGTAATCAGTGCGAGGACCGAATGGATCATCCACCGTTCGATTTTCCAGGCTTTTAATGATTTATCCGATAAATGCCTGAAAGGATCACCCGCTGTTTCTGCAAGGCCGCCGCAACCGCAAACCCAGGAGCAATACCATCGCTTTCCAAAAAAATAAGTAAGAACAGGTGTTGCAATAAAGGTGAGTATAAGTCCCCAGAAAATGACAAACATGCCCAGATGTCCCTGCTGCGCCA
>CAYTFT010000120.1:0-7325 GCA_964437155.1 uncultured Chitinophagales bacterium
CCTTTACCTTGTTATTTTATCACTGCCAGTTCACGGCCTACTTTCGTGAAGGCTTCAATGGCTTTGTCAAGATGATTCTGATCATGGGCGGCTGATATCTGTACCCGGATACGCGCCTGCCCTTTCGGCACAACCGGGAAATAAAATCCGATAACATAAATACCTTCTTGCAATAATTTGGCTGCCATGGTTTGACTTAATACTGCATCGTATAACATAATTGGAACAATAGGATGTTCTCCCGGCTTGATATCAAATCCCGCATCTGTCATTTTACTGCGGAAATATTTTGTATTGCTTTCCAGTTTATCTCTTAACTCGGTTGTTTCACTCAGCAGATCGAGAACAGCAATTGATGCACCGGTAATGGAAGGCGCAAGTGTATTGGAAAATAAATACGGACGGGAGCGCTGCCGCAACAATTCAATGATCTCTTTTCTTCCTGAAGTAAATCCGCCGCTGGCTCCGCCCAATGCTTTTCCTAAAGTTCCTGTGATGATATCTATTTTTCCCATCACACCGCGATATTCATGTGTGCCTCTTCCCGTTTTTCCTAAAAATCCGGAAGCATGACATTCATCTATCATGATCAGCGCATTATATTTTTCTGCAAGCGCAACAATTTTATCCAATGCGGCAATTGTTCCATCCATGCTGAATGCCCCATCTGTAACAATGATGCGTGAGCGCTGCGCCTGTGCTGCAATGAGCTGTGTTTCAAGATCAGCCATATCATTGTGATTATACCGATAGCGCACAGCTTTGCATAAACGCACGCCATCAATAATGGATGCATGATTTAATGCATCAGAAATAATGGCGTCCTCCTCATTAAATAAAGGTTCAAAAACACCGCCGTTTGCATCAAAAGCTGCGGCGTATAAAATCGTGTCCTCTGTGCCGAGAAAATCAGCGATTTTTTTCTCGAGTGTTTTATGTATATCCTGTGTGCCGCAAATAAAGCGCACACTGCTCATGCCGTATCCATGACTGTCGATCGCTTTTTTTGCAGCCTCTATCACCTTCGGGTGCGAGCTCAGTCCGAGATAATTATTCGCACAGAAATTGATCACGCGGCTTCCGTCAGCCAATGTGATATCGGCACCCTGCGGCGATGTAATGATGCGTTCGTTTTTATATAATCCGGATTCTCTTATTTCCTGAATTTCTTTTTGAAGACGATGCTCAATGGTATACATGCAATGAATTTTGACGTGAAATTATAAAACACCTGTCAGAACAAGGTAATATCTGCATCCCTGTAATTTCAGCATGCAACGGTATGTATGCGCACATTTATCTTACCCGTATTCGCTTCATGGCGGAATAGTTTTTATTTTTATTACTTAATTAACGATCACGGTTTATGAAAAGAACAATTACCTCCTTATTTGTCCTCCTTTTTATTCATTTTGCTCAGGCACAAAGTATCAGCGGCATAATAAATACCTATACACGGGTAGATTCCATAAATACCTGCACGAATACGGTGCATGTTGCTTCGGCTGCAGGCTTCGGTGTCGGCGACCGGGTGCTCATTATCCAGATGAAAGGCGCCGATGTAAATCTTACCAATACTGCCAGCTTCGGCAATATCAATGCATATAACGGGGCTGGATTTTATGAATTCGGTAATATTTCTACCATTACAGGCACCGCCATTAAAATGGTAAATGCTATTGAGCGGAGTTTTGATCCTACGGGCAAGGTGCAGTTGATCCGCGTTCCGCAATATACCAATGCGAGTGTGGATGCCCTGCTCACTGCACAGGACTGGAACGGAACCACCGGTGGCGTGGTGGTTTTTGAAACGAATACCTTAACGCTGAATGCTGATATCGATGTTTCGGGGAAAGGATTTAAGGGTGGTGATGCAGGTAATTTTCCTTCCAGTTGTCCCACCGGCACCGGAACCTCCCTGTATTATTCAGATACCCTGTCCGGAAAGGGCGGGGAAAAGGGGGAAGGAATTGTGGTGCTGTCAAACGGATACCTCGCCTGCCGCGGCAAGGCAGTGAACGGCGGTGGTGGCGGAAACGACCATAACGCAGGTGGCGCCGGCGGAAGTAATGGAAATACTGCAGGAGTTGCTGGTGAAAATGATGAAGCGGTGTTTTCATGCCCCGGAAGTCCGGGATTTGCAGCCATCGCATTAGACCAGACAATGGCTTCCGACAGATTATTTCTGGGCGGCGGTGGTGGTGCGGGACACGGCAATAACACGAATGGAACCAGCGGCGGAGACGGTGGCGGTCTTATAATAATAAAAGCAACCAGCATTGATGGCAATGCGCACTCCATAATTTCAAACGGCATAACCATCACCGAGCAGGCCTGGGGAGATGGTGCAGGTGGTGGCGGAGCAGGAGGATCGATCGTGATCAGTGCGACTACAGTGATTGAAACATCATTAATTGCCAAAGGCGGCAAGGGTGGCGATACAGGTGCCGACCAGTGTACAGGTCCTGGTGGTGGCGGTTCCGGCGGGGTGATTAAACATTCCGGCGCAACTTTATGGCCGGGAATTACCACCGATCTTTCGGGAGGCACCTTCGGCACAAATACCACTGCAACTTCTCCCTGTTTCGGGATCAGCAATGGCGCTGCAGCCGGACTCGCGGGCATTACGGTTCCTTCTTTGATCCTTGCTCAGGAGGATATTCCCTATTCCCCTGACTTTGCGAACGCCGGACCCGATGTGCAGGTGTGCACAGGAAGTTCCGTTACCCTAGGTGCTACCGGTGGCGTTTCTTATGTATGGAGCCCCGCAACCTATCTGGATAATCCTTTGATCGCAAACCCGGTTTGTACGCCGCTTGCGGATATTACTTATACCGTTACCGTTACCTCCGCAAACGGCTGCACCGATACGGATAACATTTTCGTAGATAAATTACCACCCGTTCCAGCCAATGCCGGTGCGGATGTTTCTGTTTGTTCGGGTTCTTCCATAACCATGAATGCAACAGGAGGTGTTTCATATGTATGGAGTCCGGCTACGTATTTAGATAATCCCTTTATTTCCAATCCAATTTGTACACCGCTCACGGCTATCACTTATACGGTTACCGTTACCGATGCGAACGGATGTACGGGAACGGATAACGTGCACGTAAGTGTGAATACTTCCGATTTTCTTACAACGGTTCCGGATGTAACTGTCTGCAGTGGCGGTTCGGTTACATTAACTGCTTCAGGAGCTTCCGTTTATTTATGGACACCTTCTACGTATCTCGATGATGCAACATCTGCAACCCCCCTTTGCACACCGTTAATGGATATCATTTACACGGTGATAGGTCATAGCACTTTGGGATGCTGGGATACTGCGTACGTAAATGTTACAGTGACCATTGATGATTTTCTGACAGTGAGTCCTGATGTTTCTATTTGCGAAGGCGGAACGATTGATCTCGCTGCATCCGGCGGTGTTGCATACACGTGGACACCGGCAACGTATTTAGATGATCCATTTTCAGCTACACCAACCTGCACACCGCTCACCGATATTACTTACATTGTTATTGCAGAAGGTGTGAGTGGTTGTAATGATATTGATACCGTCAATGTATTTGTCAATCCATCTGATTTTCTGACGGTGACGCCGGGCGCGAGTGTCTGTATCGGCGGATCAGTCGATCTTTCTGCCAGTGGTGGTTCCACTTATTTATGGACGCCATCCACCTATCTGGATGACCCGACATCTGCAACGCCCACATGTACTCCGGATGCTGATATTACATATACGGTAATTTCTACCAATGCTTCCGGCTGCACCGATTATGAAACGGTGAGTGTGGATGTTTTTCCCGGTGTGGATGTAACTGCCGGTCCTGATACAACGATTTGTTACGGAGGACAATTTAAATTATATGCTGATGGCGGCGTGGAATATCTCTGGTCACCCTCCACATATCTCGATAATCCCGGTATTGCAGATCCGACATGTAATCCATTTTCAGATATAACCTATGTTGTTTATGTAACGGATATAAATGGTTGCACCGGAACCGATACCGTTGATATAATCGTAAATGCACCACCGACAATTGTCGCATGTGATGATATAGAAATTTGCCGCGGCGACACGGTTACATTAACCGTTACCGGAGGTATAACCTATACATGGACGCCCGAACCTTTATTCGGATGCGGTACCTGTGCAAGCATGGAAACAGCGCCCACTTCAACAACAACTTATTCTGTTGTGGGTACCGATGCCAACGGATGCAGTGGCAGCGATGAAGTTACGGTTACCGTTACCATTTGCGATGCAATAGAAAATATATATGCCGGCCTCATCCATATTTATCCGAACCCTGCTTCTGATTATTTGATCGTAGAAGTACCTGCCGCATTTCACGATGCAGAAATTTCCGTCATAAATATTTTGGGAGAAACAATTCCCGTGCAGGTTGAAAAAAATGCGGAAGGATTTTTATTGCACCTCGGACAATTAGCGCCGCAGGAATTATTTATCAGGTTGAGCAATAAGGAAGAAGTGGTGGTGAAGGTGGTGACGATTGCTGACACGAAATAATTTTTGGGGAAGGAAAATGATGGTTTGATTACGGCATTGCGGATTCGCAGAGAATAATAAGCGCAACATCGAAATGCGTTCATGTATATGCTTGCGGAAACTTTATGGCGCAGACAAATTTTCTATGATAAAAGAAAATAAAGTCAGGCATAAAACAAATGATGGTGTTTTCAAAGTATTTGAATTGATAATCAAAAGAGGACAATCAATGGTGGAAAGATTGTCAATCGCTAACTTCCAAATTGCAACAGGGACTTTTAACGCAACGCACTGCATCCCTGTGTAATAATAAAACGAAACCATTTGTACTACACTAATTACCTGTTAAGGATTATTGGTTCCAATCGTCCTTGTAAATTAGTTTTGCAGAGACCAGTTTTAATGACAAATATAACGGACCAGACAACAAGCTAAAATTAAAAAAATGAGTAGTTCGGCAGAGAAAAAAATGATTAAAAACCTGAGCGAAATTGTTATTCCGGAATTACGACAATAAAATTATATGCCCTTTTTAATTACATCTGTTGGTCAAAGAAATAAGGAAAAATATAGACGACCTTGAATTATCTGATGATGACCAGATACATTTTACTCTTGCAGGAATTTTTTACCGGCAATTGGGTAGCCCTTTCACCGCCTCCCGGACAGCGGCAGGAGGGTAGATAAACGCCTTGATCCCACCCTTCTCCGGTTCGAAAATGTATCCTTTTTTCTCTTCAATCCCAGCGTTTAATTCACTAATTTTGCAAAAATTTTTAATCTGCAATATGGATATCAAAGTTCTTGAAGACGTAGTGATCAAGTTTGCCGGAGACAGTGGAGACGGTATGCAGCTCACAGGAGGACAATTTACAACCAATACAGCTTTAATGGGTGCCGATCTGGCGACCTTTCCGGATTTCCCTGCGGAGATCCGTGCACCGATCGGAACATTACCGGGCGTTTCCGGTTTTCAGCTCCATTTCGGGAGCCGGAAGATCTATACACCCGGTGACCTTTGCGATGTGCTGGTGGCTATGAATGTGGCTGCGCTGAAGGTGAATCTGACGGCTTTAAGAAAAGGTGCCATCATCATTGCAAACACCGATGGTTTCGACCAGAAAAACATGCGTCTTGCAAATGCGGAAACCAATCCGCTGGAAGACGGCACGCTGGACGGCTATCAGGTGATCAAAATCGACGTAACGAAACTCACACGTGAAGCTTTGGCGGATATTCAGATGGGTGTAAAGGAAAAGGATCGCTGCAAGAACATGTTCGTTCTCGGATTCCTTTACTATATGTACAGCCGTTCGCTTGACTCTACCGAGCGTTTCCTTCACTCCAAATTCAGCAAAAAGCCGGATGTGCTGGAAGCCAACCTCCGCGCACTGAAAGCAGGATATAATTTCGCCGACACGACTGAGGTTTTTGCTTCCCGCTACAAAGTGGAGGCTGCAAAATTGCAACCCGGCACGTATCGC
This sequence comes from uncultured Chitinophagales bacterium, assembly GCA_964437155.1. Lineage (GTDB taxonomy): Bacteria > Bacteroidota > Bacteroidia > Chitinophagales > BACL12 > UBA7236. Next base: position 6,004 of record CAYTFT010000120.1, read on the forward strand.
AGTATTATGGGAAATGAAGCTGCCGCAATGGGATTTGTTGCAGCCGGAAGAAAGTCGGGATTGCCGTTGTTTTTAGGCTCCTATCCCATCACACCTGCTTCGGATATTCTGCATTATCTCGCAGCCAATAAAAATTTCGGTGTGCGTACTTTTCAGGCGGAGGATGAGATCGCTGCTATCTGTTCGTCCATCGGGGCATCCTTTGGCGGGCATCTGGCACTTACAACCACATCCGGACCCGGCGTTGCGCTGAAAGGTGAGGCAATGGGACTTGCAGTTATGCTGGAAATTCCGCTGGTGATCGTAAATATTCAGCGCGCCGGTCCATCTACAGGAATGCCGACAAAAACCGAACAGGCCGATCTGCTCCAGGCATTATACGGAAGAAACGGAGAATGTCCGATGCCGGTAATTGCTGCATCACGTCCTTCCGACGCTTTTGAAGTTGCTTTCGAAGCGTGCAGGATCGCCATTGACCATATGTTACCCGTGATGATGCTGAGTGATGGTTATATCGCCAATGGCGCCGAACCCTGGAAATTTCCGCAGTCGAAAGACCTGCCTGAGATAAAAGTAAAATTTGCCGATCCTATTACCGATGGTTCGGTTTATAAACCCTATCAGCGCGATGAAAAACTGAGTCGTCCATGGGCAATTCCCGGAACTAAAGGCCTTGAGCACCGCATCGGCGGACTTGAAAAGGCGAATATCACGGGAAATATTTCCTATGACCCCGATAACCATGAGCAAATGGTTAAACTGCGTGAAGAAAAGGTGGAGCGTATAGCTGATTATATTCCGCTCCAGACAATTGAAAGCGGTCCTTCGAAAGGAAAAGTGCTTGTATTAGGATGGGGCTCAACTTATGGCGCCATTCAAAGTGCGGTGAATCATTTATTAAACGATGGATATGAAGTTGCACATGCACATGTCCGTTATCTGAAACCCTTCCCTAAAAACCTGGGAGAGATATTATACAGTTTCGACAAAGTGATCGTTCCGGAAATTAATAACGGACAACTGGTAAAGGTGATCAGAGATAAATATATGATACCTGCAATTCCATTCAACAAAATAAAAGGTACACCGATCACAAGTACTGAATTGATTGAAGTGATCATGAAAGAACTGGCGGAATAATTAGCTAATTTGTTAATGTGCTGATGAGGTTGAGCGGCGGATGCCGATAAAAAAAATAAAAAAGCAATTTTTCAATACATATTTATGAGCGAGATCATCAATTTAACAGCAAAAGATTTTCAAACCGTTCAGGAAGTGCGGTGGTGTCCCGGCTGCGGCGTTTATTCAATTCTGAAACAAGT
>CAYTFT010000121.1:0-7250 GCA_964437155.1 uncultured Chitinophagales bacterium
CGCCTTTCAGCCTGGATATTTATCCTGTTCCCGCTTCTGTTGTGCTCAATGTGAATTACAATTGCACACATGCAGGTTTTGCGAATGTGAGTGTATATGATCATGCAGGAGGATTGGTATATGTTATCCAACAGGAAACCATGCTGGGGGACAACATAATTCAAATAGATCTGAACAATTATGAGAGCGGAATATATTTTATTGAGGTAGTGCAGGATGATGCCGCCGTGAGAAAGGAATTTGTAATTACAAAATGATTTATTTTCTGCTGTATCAGAATTCAGAATTGAATGTTCTCTCCGCAATAGCCGGCATTGAATCCCATTGTATGCAATGCCTCACGCAGTGCAGGATCCCATAAAAGCGGATTTGTATGATTAAAATGAATAAAAATGATTTTGTTTTTTTCTTGAGCACTTTCTCCTTCAAATAATTGCATGGTTTCAGTGACAAACGGGTGGGGGATTTCTTCCATTTTTCGGCCCGGTAATTCATCCGGCAGATAAAAGGTTGCATCGAGCAGTGCGATATCCGTCTTATGCACTTCCGCAATAATTGAACGGTCCCATTTCTCCCATTTATCAATGTCCGGAATAAATAATACATTTTTTCCTCCCGCCTTTATTTTAAATCCTGCGGTTTCAGAAAATTCATCACGGTGCGGGACGGTAAATGCAGTAACAGATATCTGTGGAGATAATTGATAAAGACTGTCCGCCTGCATGGGATAAACAATAATATTTTTTAACACCAATAACTGACTCCATGGTCCGTTATTCAGTAGATAATCTGCCATACGGGGTAATGTGTAAACAGCAATTCCACTCGTTTGCATGGCTTCTCTTCCGAAATACATGAGCCCGGTGTAATGTCCGATGTGGGCATGTGTTATAAAAACACCTTCGGGAAGGTATGTAAATGCAGAATCAGTTAACTCCCTGAACAACTGTAATTGTTCGGTTATATCAGGCGTTGCCTCAAACAGCCACCATTTTTTTTCAAGGGTATCCATTAACGCGAAGGAAATAGGATGATTTTTCAACGTATCGTTTAGCCATGCTTTTTCGCAACACGCTTTCGTGCATCCGATATGCGGATAACCACCGTCCTGTGCAACACCAAGTAAAATAATCCGCTGTGCCGGAAGTTGTGCAGTAATGAAAAGAATTATCGTCAGAATAAGTAGGTGGCTGCGCATGGTTTTTTGCAGATGTAAATAGGGTTATACAGTAAAGATACGGCTTCCTGCAGATGCCGATCCCTTGCATAAACAATTGCCCGAAGTGAATTTTGATTGAATTATTTTTATCGCATAATTGTATCTGTAAAATGGAATTAGGATTATATACTTTCGTCGACTGGACAAAGGACCCGGTTTCGGGTGAGCGGGTAAGTGCGCAGCAGCGTTTCAGTGATATGCTGGAGGAGGCTGCAATTGCCGATCAGCTTGGGCTGGATGTGTACGGAGTAGGGGAGCACCACAGAAAAGAATTTATTGTTTCGGCACCCGCAGTAGTGCTGGCGGCGGTGGCAATGCGGACAAAAAAAATCAGATTAACGAGTGCGGTTACGGTGTTGAGTTCGGATGATCCCGTTCGCGTGTATCAGCAATATGCAACGCTGGATCTTTTATCGGGTGGAAGGGCCGAAATCATGGCCGGCAGGGGATCGTTTATTGAATCTTTTCCTTTGTTCGGATATGACCTTGCAGATTATGATACCTTATTTCAGGAAAATCTTGAATTATTACTACAGATAAACAGCAATGAATTTGTTACCTGGAAAGGCGGACATCGTGCTGCTATCCGGAACCTCGGTGTTTATCCACGTGCGATGCAGGAAAAAATTCCTGTCTGGCTGGCAGTCGGGGGAACGCCGGAATCTTTTATCAGGGGCGGGACCTTGAATCTTCCGCTTGCATTGGCAATTATCGGAGGTTATCCGAAACAGTTTGTGCCGCATATTAAATTGTATCGTGAAGCAGCGCTTGCAGCAGGACACGACATGAAAAAATTGCAGATCGGTATCAACGGACATGTTTTTATTGCAGATACATCGCAGCAGGCTGCGGATGATACTTTCCCTGCATATGCGCAGGTGATGTCGGCCATCGGGCGGGAAAGAGGGTGGGCGCCACTTACACGCGAAGCATTTGAGGCAAGCCGTTCACCTCAGGCTGCATTATTGGTCGGGTCACCCAATGAGGTTGCCGAGAAAATTATTTATCAGTATGAATTATTCGGCAATACACGTTTTCTTGCGCAAATGACGGTAGGCACTTTACCACACGATAAGGTTATGCGCTCGATAGAATTATTCGGAACAAAGGTCGCTGAACAAGTGAGAAAATATACCACGGAAAAGGAAAACCCCGTGCATTCATCTCAGGAAAAATGATCCGGAATGCATGCGATACGGTTTTTTAATGTCGGAACTTTTTCATTCAGAATTTGTATTTGATACCGGTTATCTGTGCATAATTGCCACTCGCTTTCGCGCTGCCGGATCCCGTTTTTTTTGCTTTACGACAAAAGTCACCCATTGCCTGAAACACCCGTCAGGATTGGATCCTACATGATCTCAACACAGTGCCTGCGGGCTGTAATTAGGCACCCTCCGCATTTTTTCGTAATTTTAAACAATTATATTCTTTACCATACTGAACAGCGGGCTAATGCATAAGAAGAGGAAAGTAAAATTCATAAACAGAGATCAGAATTTATTTTACAAGACAGTCAGAGAAAACGTTCATAATTATTTTGTTGAAAATAATTTATCTACGTACGCCAATGGTGGAATGGTCATTAAGTCCATCGTTCTATTGTTGGGATATATTGTTCCCTTTTTCCTCATTCTGTTTCTGCAACTCCCCCTGGCGATTGCATTTATAATGTGGTTTTTTATGGGCGTCTGCCAGGCCGGTATCGGCATGAGCGTGATGCATGATGCCAATCACGGCGCCTATGCTAAAAACCGGTATGTAAATGTGTTACTCGGACATACCATCAATCTTTTCGGTGGTGCAGTGTTCAACTGGAAGCTGCAGCATAATATTCTGCATCATACCTATACGAATATTAAAGGGCTGGATGATGATATTAATGTGCAAGGAGGATTGCGTTTTACACCGCATGATCCGCATATTCAATCACACAGGTTCCAGTTTATTTATGCCTTTTTTCTGTACGGGCTCATCACCTTATACTGGGTGATCGCCAAGGATTTTATTCAATATTTTGAGTATCGGAAATTAGGTGTAAATGCCGATACACCCGCTGTACATAAAGCGAATTTTTTCAGGATGATTGTATTAAAGGCGCTTTATTTCGGAATTTTTCTCGCGGTGCCTGTGGTAGTTTCTGCCATACCTTTCTGGCAGGTCGCATTGAGCTTTTTTATTATGCATTTTACAGCCGGTGTAATTCTATCCGTTGTTTTTCAATTGGCGCATACTGTGGAAGGTACAACCTATCCGTTGCCCGATGACAAAGGAAATATTGAAAACTGCTGGGCCATTCACCAGATGAATACTACGGTAAACTTTGCCAGAAATAATAAACTTTTATCCTGGTATGTCGGCGGTTTGAATTTTCAGGTGGAACATCATCTTTTTCCTAAAATTTGTCATATTCATTATCCGGAAATCGCGCCCATCATTAAAAGAACAGCCGAAGAATTTAATATCCCTTACCTGGAAAACAGAACCTTTCTCACTGCCTTGAGATCACATATTAATATTCTGCGCAGCCTGGGCAGGCTTCCCTCCCTCAACACGATCATAGATTAAGGAGGAAAGCGACCACCCGCCTTACCGGCATATCGTTCCATATGCATATTTATGCATTGCAGTATAGCAGCGATGTTTTGGAGGTATACGGTATTATATCTTCATTTCTATTCATTTTAACTAAAAAGACGCTGTTTATTTACGCGTAAAATGTGAAAATTACCAGAACCTCGTTATTTTGTTGTATATTTGAACATTCCTGAGTTACTTATTCTTCCGTTCCGTTTATTCTGATAGAATTTTCTTCTACGTTTAATCTGCAACTCAGACATTTTATTTCACATATTATAAATTTTAAAAATGAACATTTATGTTTCGGGTTTGAATTACAAACTCACCAATGATGAACTTCGTATTTTATTTGAACAATACGGAGAGGTTTCATCAGCAAAGATTATTAATGACAGAACCACAGGGCAATCACGCGGCTTCGGCTTTGTTGAAATGCCTGAAGGCGGTCAGAATGCGATTGATTCACTGAACGGAACCTCTGTTCTGGAAAAGACCATATCCGTTACGGTTGCAAGGCCGCAAACAGAACGCAAGAGCTTCGACAGCAAGCGTTCATACGGCGGAAACAACTGGTAATCGTCATAGTATTTCAAACACAGGCGGCAGGGATTGCTGCCTGTGTTTATTTTTCTCAGGCAATTTTGAAAAAGAAGGTGATCATTCGGAATTAATAAGAAAAATATCCATTCAGATCATTACCTTTATTAATCAAGTATATAAATCAGCTATTTTGGAATTTAAAATAAAACAAAACGGAGCGGGAAACAAGCAGATAGATTTCGGAATCGGTCGCGATACCCAGGGATTTTATCAGCTCGCAAAAAAGCTCGAACGCATTCTTGATATAAAATATTCCAGGAAGCGTGACAATTTCAATACTCTTACATGGGAGTATGCCTACCATGATGTTCCATTTGTATTGCATTTTCACTGGGACAGTGGCACTACCATCCGGTTTAGTCATGATACACCTGCCGAACCTGAAGAAGAGCAGGCCCTGGATTCTATTGCCGGCGTGTTGCAGGAATTCTGATATATCCGTTGCAGATTGTGTATCTGACATGACTCACTTTTGTATCACAGCGGCAAAATAAAGTCCTTCTGCATCTGAAAGGGAAATGGTTGATTTGTACAAGTCACTTACCCGGTCTTTGGATAAGTTGTAATATCCGAATTAATCTGTTTATGGTGTTTGCCTGTAAAACAATTTACGGTGCAGCCAGTTCTCCACTTTTTTATGCAGGAATACCAGAATGGATCCTGCAATTACAGAACCGATCAATACGATTACCGGTATATCATGTGCCTTTTCCGAGATCCATGGGTATACGAACATGGATATGAATTCAAACAGCAGGAGCATTCCCAGTAATCCCAGAAATTCAACCATTTTTTTGCTGATATTGCGCCTGCGCAAAACCATCAGAAAACTGAAAAAAGTGATGATGAAAATGGCGATACCGAAATTCTGTAAATTAAATCTCCGCATCCTTTCCGCTTCTTCCTTTTCATCTTTTTTTTCCTGCTGTCTTAATTGCTCATTTAATGTGAGTGTTTGCACCTGTCGTATTTTCTCCTGATTAAATAAAGTATCATTAACGGCGATAGCAAGATGCAGATATTTTACTGCACTGTCATTCTGCATTTTTGTTTCATAACTGTCAGATAATAACATACTCGCTTTCAGAACCGCCTTAGGATAATCCCGGCTGGCAGACTGAATTGCTTTTTTTGCATAATGTATCACGGAATCAGTTACGTGCATTTTGGCGTACAATCTTGCGAATCCGAGATACGATTCGCTGAAATTCTGCAAGTCGCTTGCCGATTCGGCAAATGGCAGGCTTGCCCTGTAATACGAAATTGCAAGATCATAATTTCCAAGCCCGCTGTGAATATTTCCCATTGATGTGAGAATAGGGCCGGTATATTCCGGATCCTTTGATTCTACTGCTTTATGGTAAGCTGTCTGCTGATAAAATAATGCAGAATCCAGCATACCCATACGTTCATATGCATCACCAATAAAATTGCAGTCGAGCATGTATCCGAAATCACTATCGGCTTTTTTATCCAGTTCGATTGCGCGGAAATAATATTGCAGCGCATGGCGGTAATCAGATTGCTCATGATATAATTGCCCGATGTTATCCAGTGCAACGGCAATTCCCTGCGGGTTTCCGATTTCTTCCCGTATTACTAGTGACCTGAGATAAATTTCCAGTGCAGCAGAATAATTTCCTGTCAGGAATAATACACTTCCTATCTCATTCAATGCCTGTGCTTTCCCTTTCGGGAAATCCAGTTTTTCAGCAAGCCGCAAACCCTGCTGCGCATAAACCATGGCCGAATCTGGATATGTATATTCGAGGGCAATGGCTATCCGTCTGTAAAGATTTACCCTGTTAGTATCGGGCTGACTTTTCGCAAGTTCAAAACGAAGGCTGTCAACTTCAGAAAACAGCTGGGCTGTCGCATTTTGTCTGAACAAAGCAGTGAACAGCAGAAGACAGATCGCAGGAAGGGAAAGATATCGTTGTAGCATGGATGCAACTTTTATGGTTAAATGAAAGCATATCAATACACCACAATAAAAACCGGTCGCAGGTAAATTTACACAATTTATTTACCTGGGAAAAACCGGCAGATCGAAAGGAGAATTGACGGTTGTTCCCTGCATACCAAAACTTTTAGCAAAAGGATTATCAATAAATGACGAAACAATCTGTTTGCAGCAATTATGATCCGGTAAATCATAATGCCGGGAAATAAGGTAAATAGTCCTTAACTGATATTTGCCTCTTCCCTTAATTTTTGCAGATAGGCAGCTTTCGCTTCCTCACGGTTGGCTTTACACCATTTTGTAAAATAGTGATGATCACCTATGAACTTTATTTGTCTGGAAAGCCATTCAGCATGTGTGAATGCCGGATTAAAATGCAGTATTTCGAGATATAATTTATGCGCAGTTTTTTCGGCATGTTCTGTTCCGAGATATTCGAGATCGGCATCGGCTAATATTTCATCAAGATAATTCTTAGGAGACTGCGGTATTTTTGTTGCCATGATCATGTTGCAGATCTGTTCGGTTTCTTCTGCAGTAAAGTTGAATTGCGCTGCATGATCGCGAAATAATGCGCAGCCATTTTGTTCGTGATCATGCCTTGAAGTAATATACCCCGCATCATGCCAAAGCCCTGCGGCTTCAATGAGCCGGAGATCTTCCTCCCTGCAGCCTTCATATTGTGCGATCTCAATTGCTTTATCTGTCACATACAGGGTATGCGCAAGATCGTGGTAACTGTATTCTCTCCGGAGCTCGGTCCCCAGCATTTCAATTACATAATTTCTCATTGACTTATTATTCTGCATGTGCCTTTGCCTTTAAAATTCCGCCCTGTGCTTCTTTAATACTATTGATGAACATGAAAGCTTTGGGATCGCACAATAT